>CALDPL010000047.1 GCA_937911965.1 uncultured Allomuricauda sp.
TCCCCCGGCCGGGCATTGGGCTGTATGGGCTGTCCCTCGGGATTTACGTGGGCGTCGATCTCGGCCTGGTTCTGGAAAATGCCATCGGTCACAAAACCGTAGAAGGAATCCACGGGCTCCCCGACCTGGGTCCTGGTGATGGGAAAGGTACTGGCCTGTACGGTGGTGCCCCCGGAGAGAAAGTCGATTCCCTGGCCCAGGAAGGTGACCTCGTTCTTCACCGTGGAGAGATTGCCGCTCAGGGAGAATCCAAAATCCCCAAAGTTCCTGTTATAGGAGAGGCCGAGGTCCACCCCGGTGTTTTCCATATCGGCCACGTTTCCCGCAGGGCTACCCGTGGCACCGACATAGCCCGGCAAGGGGACATCACGGAGAATTCCGGTGGTCTCCTTGAGATACCAATCTAAGGTCAGGCTGAGCCCGCCAAAAAGGATGGCATCCAGACCGATGTTCGTCTGGCTGGTCTCCTCCCATTTGAGGTCTGGATTGGAAGGGGCATTGGGGCTGTTCCCCACGGTCACCGAACCGGAGGTGCCCACGACGTAGTTGCGGCCATCCCCGATGGTGGACAGGTATCTGAAATCCCCGATCTGGTCATTCCCGGTAACCCCGTAACTGCCCCGGATCTTCAATTGGTTCACCAGGTCGTTGACCGGCCAAAAATCTTCCTTGCTCGGTACCCAACCCAGGGAGAAGGAGGGGAAAATCCCGAACTTGTTGTTGGAACCGAAACGGGAGGAACCGTCCCTTCTCACAATGCCCGTAAACAGGTATTTTTCCTTATAACCGTAATTCAACCTGGCGAAAAGGGAAATGACCTTGTGGGTCACCCCGGTATATGCGTTGGCCACGATCTGCTCGTTGGGGACATCAAAATTGAAGGAGGCTTCCTTGTAATTGTTCACCGGAATATTGTTGTAGGTGATCGATTCCCCTTCGGTGATATTGTCCACATAGACCCCTTGCCCCAACAGGGCCGTGAAATCATGGCCGCCCAAGCTCTTGGTGTAGGAGGCCGTGTTTTCGATGTTCCATCCGAAACCCTTGTTGGTGTTCCTGGAAATGCTGTTCTGGGAGGTGACAAAGGAGGAGGTCAAAAAGGCCACCGGATTGAAGGATTGCCCTCCCCAATAGGCCAATTTGCCGCCAAAGGTGCTCCTGATCCTCAGATTCTCAATGGGCTCCACCTCGATATAGGCATTGCCCACAAAATTGTCGGACCAGCTGTGGTTTCCCAAGCGGGTCCTGGTAAAGGCCAGGGGATTGGTCATTTCCTGGCCGACCAAGGTCGAGATCCCATAGGGATAGCCGTTGGGCGCCAAGATCAAATCCGGCCTGAGTCCCCCGCTGTCGCTGACGTAGGGGACCCCGGCCAAAACGGCGGCATTGGTCTCAATGGCAGGGGTGACCGGGTCCAGGTTGATCGCTGAGGACAAAGGTCCCCCGTAAAAGGTGTTTCCGTCGATTCCGGCATTCTTTTCGTTGGAATACCCGAAGGTCTGTCCCATCCTGATGCGATCATTGATCTTATGGGTGGAATTCAGACGGAAGTTCTTCCGGGTATAATGGGATACATCCGAAACAACGATCCCCGCCTGGTCCAAATACCCAAAGGAAGCGTAAAAGGTCGATTTTTCGTTCCCGCCACTTATGGAGAGTTCATGGTTTTCCCTTTTGGCGCTGTTGTTGAAGATATGTTCCTGCCAATCCGTGCCCCGGCCATAGGAGGCGGGATCTTGGAAGAGAATCCCCCCGCCACCGGCCACGGAAGCCTCATTCCTCAAGGTGGTGTACTCGGTGGCATTGAGCAGGTCCAATTTCCTGGCCGGGCCTGAAAAGCCGGTATAGCCATTGTAATTGACGCTCAGTTTCCCGGATTTTCCACTTTTGGTGGTCACCAGGATGACCCCTGTAGCCGCCCGGGAGCCATAAATTGCCGCGGAGGCAGCATCCTTCAACACCTCGATGGATTCGATATCGGACTGGTTCAAATACCCGATCCCCCCGGCATCCACAATGACCCCGTCAACGACCCAAAGGGGCTCATTGTTGTTCAGGGTGGTGACCCCCCTGACCCGGATGGTGGAGGAGGAGCCCGGTTGTCCGGAATTGGCCATGATGGTGATTCCCGAAGTCCTGCCCTGTAGGGATTGCTCGATCCTGGTTATGGGGAGATCCTGCAGTTCACTGGCCTTCACCCCGGTGATTGCCCCGGTGACCACACTCTTCTTCTGGGTTCCGTAGCCCACTACCACGATTTCCTCCAATTGGCTGACGTCGGGCAACAAAGCCACGTTGATCTGTGTCCTGCCCGAAATGGCTTCCTCCACACTGAGATACCCCAGATATTCGAAGACCAAAACCCCGTCGGAAGGGGCCTCGATTTCAAACCTTCCGTCAAAATCGGTGGTGGTCCCCTCAGTGGTGTTCTTCAGGACGACGGAGGCCCCTGGAAGCGGGGCACCGCTTTCATCCACGACCGTGCCCTTCACCGAGATCTGGGCCTGGGCAAGTATGGAAAACATTAAGGATAAAGCGCATATAAAATATGACTTGGTTAGCTTCATGGGTTGTTAGTTTAGATTAGTTAATGTTAAAATTTGTGCAATTGTCAGCTATTTTAAACATGATATTGTCAATTTCATAATAAAAGTCCCCTACAAAAACACATCAAAACAAAGATTTATATTTACAAAAACACATCATATTAAAAAATATAGGGCTGTAAATCAGTTTGTAAAAAAATATATGGACTTACTTTTTATAGCAGGTTCATTGTGAAAAACACAACAAATCGATAAATTGCCCAAATAAGGCCGATTCCATGCTTGGTATGTACACAGAACGCCCCTATTTCTCCATTGACCGACCTCTTTTGACAAAGATTTGGGGAATGCTCCTTTTGATGTTGATCGCAAATTGTTCCCTCTTCGGGCAGTTCAAGGGAATAGGCCTGCCCAACATTAGAAACTACACCAAGACCGAATACCATAGCGGGACCCAGAATTGGGACATCGATCAGGATGCAAACGGCAATATGTACTTTGCGAACAACAACGGGCTATTGCAATTTGACGGATCGACCTGGAGGACCTATGGAATTCCCGGTTCCAAGAACATCCGTTCGGTCAAGGTGGATTCGGACAGCGGAAAAATCTATGTGGGGGGATACAATGAATTTGGGTATTTCCAATCCGATGAAATGGGGATACTCCAATACAGCTCCCTGATGCCCAAAATCGAGGAAGAGCGTTACAGGAACTCCGATTTCATTTGGAAGATCCACTTGTATGGGGAAGAGGTGATCTTCCAGTCTTTTAAGGCTGCCTATATCTTAAGGGATGGGGAGGTAGGGGTGATCCCCGCCCGCCAGGGCAGGTTTCAATTCTCCTTTCATGTGGGGGACAAGCTATATTTTCAGAATACCGTGGAAGGGGTGCTGGAGTACCGCAATGGAAGCTTTACGGCCCTGGAAGGCAGCAAGGTCTTGAACGACTATGAAATTTGGGGAATTTTGCCCTTGGGAACGCAGGGCCTGTTGCTGGCGACCCT
Organism: uncultured Allomuricauda sp.; assembly: GCA_937911965.1. Classification (GTDB taxonomy): domain Bacteria; phylum Bacteroidota; class Bacteroidia; order Flavobacteriales; family Flavobacteriaceae; genus Flagellimonas. The sequence goes on from CALDPL010000047.1 coordinate 3,553, forward strand.
GGAGGCCGGTCTCTTTGTCCATGATGGGAAAAGGGTGCTTCCTTGGCAGGGCGAGGCCAATGAAATGGTCAAGGCGAACAGTGCTTTGGGCGGGACCTCGATCAATGGGGAATCCCTGGTGCTCAATACGGTGCTCGGAGGGGTGGTCCTCTGTGATTTGGAGGGAAAGATTATACAGCAGATCGACCTGAAAAGGGGCCTGAAGAACAACACGGTACTGAGTTCCTTTATCGACAGTGGGAACAATCTTTGGTTGGGACTGGACAACGGCATCGCCTATCTGAACATCAATTCCCCCTTTACCTATTTCGGCTCCAGTCTGTATTTCAGCTCGGTCTATGCCACCCTAAGCCATCAGGGCCTGCTCTATGTGGCAACCAACCAAGGGGTGTTCCAACACGACATGGATGGTTCCTTTTTGGACCGGTCCTTTGATCTGGTCGAGGGGACGGCCGCCCAGTCCTGGAACATTCAAGAGCTCGGCGGGGAACTCATATGCGCCAACAACAAGGGCGCCTTGGTCATCGAGGGCGGGAAGGTGGTCCGTAACCTGGACGATATCGGGTATTACGGGTTTCGGGAAATCCCGGGAATGCCCGACCATTTTCTGGGAGCAAATTATGCCGGCTTCGCAATCTTCAAAAAGGGCAGGGAAGGCCTGGAGTTCAAAAACCGGGTCGGGGGATTCAACAATTCCTCCAAGGATTTTGAACTGGAATCGGGCTATGTATGGCTGCTGCGGGACCATCAGCTCTATCAATTGGAACTTTCCCCCGAGCTTGACAGCTTCAAGCTTCACCAAAGGGTCACGTCGCTGTTGGAGGACGGGCCCGGGATCGGCACCATAAAAAAAATAGACAACAGGCTGTATTTTATATCGGACAACCGTTTTTACACTTATTCCGGGGAGGCTGAAGGCTTCGAACAGGACGAAAGGCTCAGTGCCCTGTTCCAGGGCCTTCCCGATATCAGTTCCATGTACCAGGACCCCTATGGAAACCTGTGGTATACCGGTGCTGATTCGAATTCCTTGGGCGTGTGGATGAAATCCGGGGATGGGGAGTTTACCTTGGTCACGGAGCCCTTTTCGAATCTAGCAGGAAATTTTGTTTCCAATTATCTATCCATCAATACCCTGGATCCAAACAACATCTATATAGGCTTGATCGATGGCTTGGCCCATTACAATTCGGGATTTCCCAGTGAGAACCTGGCCGAGCCCAGGGCATTTATCAGGAGTTTTGGGTATGGGGACCTTACCTTTGTACAGGGCAATCCCAGGACCCTTCCCAAAACACTTGAACTCCCCTTTTCCCAGAACAACGTCAGGTTCACCTTTTCCTCCCCCGATTTTGAGAACTTTGACAACATCCAATTTTCCTATCGATTGGATCCCTTTGATGCGGATTGGAGCGATTGGTCCAAACAGGTCCTAAAGGAATACACCAACCTCAGGGAAGGGGACTATACCATGAGGGTCAAGGAAAAGAACAGCTATGGGCAGGAATCCGGGACGGCTTCCCTGTCCTTTACCGTCAGCCCCCCTTGGTACAGGAATTTCTGGGCCTACCTGCTCTATCTGTCCCTGGGCGCATTGCTGGTATATCTGGTACGCTTGCAGGTACGGGCCAAGATTCGAAAGAACAAATACTACGAAACCCTGCTGCAGCGGAAGATGTACCTGGAGCGGGAATCCAAGATCCGGATGGAACAGTTCAAATTGGAAAAGAAAATCCAGAAGATGAACAGGGACCGTCTCAAGACCAAGATATTGGCCAAGGACAAGGAATTGGTGAACAATTCCCTGCAGGTGGTCAAAAAGAACAAGACCCTGAACAATATCGTCCACAAGATCAAGGAACTCAACACCGATGGGATGAATGCGCAGACCAAGTCCCAATTGGCCAGCCTGAAAAAAAGCATTGTAAAGGAAATCAACGGGAACAGTTGGAAGGATCTTGAGAAGCACATCAAAAACGTACATTTCGAATTTCTAAAACGGCTCAAGGAAAAGCACCCCAACATTTCCCCTAGGGAACTCGACCTCTCCACCTATTGTTTGATGAACATGTCCACCAAGGAGATTGCGGAGGTCATGAACATTTCCAATGGGGGAGTGGAACTGGCCCGGTACCGTTTAAGGAAGAAATTGGGCCTCAAACGAAAGGAAAACCTGACCGGTTTCCTGATGAACATTTGAAGGAGCCGTATGGAACGTCCATTAAAAACCCCGGGCCCCTTGTATTTGGGACCCGG
>CALDPL010000048.1 GCA_937911965.1 uncultured Allomuricauda sp.
GGGCAGCTGATAATGGTGGTGCACCTTGTGCATATCGGGGCTAACGATAATCCAACTCAGGGCCCGGTCCACTTTTTTGGGCAGGCGGATGTTGGCATGGTTGAACTGGGAAAAAATCACTGAAAGACTTTGGTAGAGCATGATGATCCCGATGGGAGCACCCACGATCACTACCCCTGCCAAGGTGAAAATGTAACGTATCAGACTTTCAAGGGGGTGGTGCCGATTGGCCGTTGTGGTATCCACGTGATGGTCGGAATGGTGTACCAGGTGGATCATCCAAAGCGGTTTCACCTTGTGTTCCACCCAATGGGCGACATAGGCCCCGATAAGATCCAGGAGCATCAACCCGAGGATCACATAGAGCCAAAGGGGTATCCCCGGAAGCCAGTTGATGATTCCAAATTGTTTTTCCACGGCCCAATCCGAACTTTTGAGAAGCAAAAAGGCCAGGGGAAAGTTCACCACGATCGTGGTCAGGGTAAAAAAGAAATTGGGAAGGGAATGTTTCCACTTTTTATACGAGACGTTGAACAGGGGCACCATCCCTTCCAAGATCCAAAAGAAGGTGATTCCCCCGACCAAGATCAGGCTCCGGTGAAGGGAGGGAATGGTCTCGAAATAAGAAATCAATTGCTCCATGTCCCAAATATAGGAAATCAGCGCAATTTCACCCTAGCCTTCATCGCTTCCACAATATTGAAGGCTGCCGGGCATATGGCCATGTTTTTCAGGGTCAAATTACTGATTTGGTGAAACTTCTTCCTGTCGGTATGTGGAAACTCCCGACAGGCCTTGGGCCGTACCCCATAGATCGAGCAATGGTTGTCCGCACCCAAAAAGGTACAGGGGACCCCTTGGAGTACATAATCCCGGTCCTCATCGATTCTTAGGTATCGATCGATGAACTGGGAAGGCTTCATGCGAAAATGTTTCGCAATCCGCTCTATATCGGCATTGGTGAACAGCGGACCGGTGGTCTTGCAACAATTGGCACATTCCAGGCAGTCCGTCCTTTTGAATTCCCCGATGTGCAGTTCCTCCATTACATAATCCAGGTCCTTGGGAGGTTTCTTTGCAAGTTTGGCAAAAAACTTCCTGTTCTCCACATATTTTTCCTTGGCCCTACGGGACAGTTCTTTCAGATTGTCTTCCATACTGGAAGCAAAATTATCCAATTTGGGTGGTACCCAACAATTAAAATCAGACCTTTGTCCAAACAGCACCCCCTATGGCGGACCTATTTGGCGAGGCTTTGATGGATTATTGGAGGGAAGGTCATGCCCAGGACATCAAGACCTTCTCCTCTCTGGCCGGGGAGGATGTCATCCCCCTACCCTACCTGTTCCGGGATTTTGACCAAATGCCCGCAGTGGAACAAAGGGCCTTGGAACTGGCAAGGGGAAAGGTGCTGGACATTGGTTGCGGGGCCGGAAGCCATGCCCTTTACCTACAGGAAAAAGGATTGGAGGTCACCGGCCTGGACAGTTCCAAGGGATGCATCCGGGTCTGTGGACAGCGGGGGCTGCGCTCTACCGTGACAAGCCCAATTCTCGACTACGGGAAAGACACCCATGACACCTTGCTCCTGCCCATGAACGGTATTGGTCTGGCAGGGACATTGGGGAATCTGGGACCTTTCCTAAAACATTTGGCCTCCCTAATGAGGCCCGGGGGACAATTGCTGTTGGACAGCAGTGACATCATCTATATGTTCGATCAAGATGAAGATGGGGGATATTGGATTCCCGGGGAAATGCCCTATTACGGGGAAGTGGTCTTTACCATGGAATATAGGAATTTGAAGAGCGGGCCCTTCCCATGGGTCTATGTGGATTTCAATACCCTACACGACTGTTGCTCGAACCTGGGACTGAATTGTGAACTTGTCCTGGAAGGGGAACATTATGATTACCTCGCTAGGCTCAGCCATTGATTGTACTTGTTTTCCCAAAAAAACGTTTATCTTTCAAAACCTTGAAGATGAAAAATATAAAAATTGTACCCGCCTTGCTTTCCCTGCTCCTTATTTGGGGATGTACCAAGGACGGGATAGATCCCCAGGATTCCTCGATCCCGGTCAATAAATCGGCCAATCTATTGGCCATAGGAGCATCGGCCCACGATATCCTCTCCAATGACAAATACGACAGGCTCCGTGTGGAAATCGCCCATGTAGCGGGATTTCGGCCCGATGCGGCGGCCATTGCGGGTTTTGAGGAATTTTTGAGGGCCAGGACCTTTAAGGAAGATATTGAGTTTGTATACAGTCCCCTATCCTCCCCCGAAGAGGAAAGCTTGACCCTTAAGAAGGTGGACGCCCTGGAAAAAGCCAACCGTACCATTTACACCCAAGGCAGTACCCTGGGCCTCTATATCTATTTTGCGGATGCCCCGGCCGATACCGATGTGGACGAGGACGACGGCCAGGATCATGAGCAGCGGGTGCTCGAGGACCTCGCGGCGCTGGCCCCCGACGGCGCGACCCCGAGCGCGCTCGACGTGCTGCTCGATCGCGACAGCCGCATCCTGCAGCGTCGCGCCGACCACGACGGCAAGTGCCAGCGGCAATGAGACCGCACCGGCCGTGCTCAGGCCGATGATCAGGGCGATCGCGGCCGTGCTCGATTGCAGCAGCACGGTCAGGATGGCGGCAATGATCGCGATCCAGAACGGGTAATGCGATGCAATATCCAGCAGCCGGATGAAGTCGCCCTCGGGATCGAACACGCTCCCGGCCGACTTGATGATGCCGATTGCCGTAAAGATCAGTCCCAGGCTCAGCGTGACCTGCCCAATGCCTCGGGAACGCGAAGGGCGGGTGAACTGAAACAGCACCACGCCGACCAGAATGAGAATCGGCGCGTACTGCTCCAGTCGAAGCGCGATCAGCAGCACCATCACGGTCAAGCCGACGTTGGCGCCCAGCATCACCGGCAAGGTGCGCCGACACGACAGGTGA
>CALDPL010000049.1 GCA_937911965.1 uncultured Allomuricauda sp.
GACGGAGAGCAGTTCGTTTTTCAATTGGGTCAGGATTCTTTTTTTGTTCCCGTTTTCCGATGCCCGTTCGGTGATCCTTTGTTGGTATTCCCCTATGGCCCGGTTGAGTTTGGAAAGATTCAATACCTCATCCTCAAGTCTTTGTTTTTGCAGCTCCAATCGCTTTTCGTAGAGGCCGCCAAGGTATCGCGTGGTCAGTACAAAGGCGGGGATGATGATCAGTCCTATAAGGAGGAGCATGGTGTGAAAGCGGTCCCTGAGCCGCGAACGGGTCGCATCCAGTTTTTTTAGGTTGATGTGGGATACCACGATCCAATCGGAATTCCTCACGGGAAGCATAAATGTGACCTCCGCCTGTTTTTTTTCCAGGTCGGCCTCCCTGAAAATTTTATGGAACTCCGCCGGGCCCAAATCATCGGCCACGGAGGAGACCATGGATTCCCTGGAGGCCGATTCCTGACCCAGTTTTTGAATTTCGGGATGGCAGACGATCTTTCCCGACCAATCGATGATGCTCAAATAGACATAGTCCCGGTCGGTGTCCCGCAACCGCTGCTGCATCTGTGCGATAAGACTGTCCCTTGGGATGCCGTTTTGAAGGCCATGGCCCAACAAGTGGGCCACTGTACTGGACTCCTTCCTGCCAAACTCCAATTGGGCTTCTATCAGGGCATGTACACTTTCCTTTAAAAAATGGGAACTTGCTCCCAAGGCCACGATCAAATAAATCAGGGCCACGGACAAAAAAGTGAGCAAATAGAGTTTGTCCTTCCGCATGGGTCTTTGAAAAAGATCCCACAATATAATCATTAGTGACCATTGTGGGATCCAAGGCCGAATTTTCCTTTTTACTCCCAAAAATTCCGCTTCACCGAGATTTAATTGCCATCCCCCTTGTAGAACCTTTGTTTTGGAACAAAATACTTCCCGATGATGATACGAAAATCAACTGTTCCGATCTGTGTCCTTTTGTCGCTTATGGCCTGTTCAACGGACCAAGAAAGCGATCTGGTCGAAATTGGGAAGGATGGGGAACCGGTGACCTATCAGAAGGACATCAAGGCCATTATCGGGAACAATTGTCTGGAATGTCATTCCAGTCCCCCGATCAACGGGGCGCCTTTTCCCCTGACCAACTACCTCCAGGTGCGCAACGTGGCCGAAAGCGGATTGCTGCTCACGGCCATTGGCCGACAGACCGGGGAGGCCCGGGCCATGCCGCCCCCGGGGAGATTGCCCCAGGCGGTGATCGATCGGGTGGAGCAATGGATCGCGGATGGACTCAAGGAGGAGTAAAGGCGTAAGGAAGAAAAATAAAAAAAAGGTCATGAAGGAATCTGGGAATGTTTTTGACATAAAGATTTGGTGGGGGCTGCTGGCCGGCCTAGTGTTCCTTGGAACCGTCCACGGGCAACTGTATATGGACCGGGAAGGCGTGGTGGTGTTCGAGGCCTCCGAAAAGATGTTCGAACCGGTAAAGGCCAGGAACGGCTCCGTTTCGGCGCTCTTCGACCCATCCGACAATTCATTGGCCTCCCTGGCCCTGATCCGGGGGTTCCGGTTCGAGAATTCCCTGATGCAGGAACATTTCAACGAGAACTATATCGAGTCCGACCTCTATCCAAAGGCCCGATTCAAAGGGGAAATCTTGGATTTCGATCTGGAACGGGCCGATCGGACCACCCGGGAGTATGTCCTGGACGGCAGTTTGGAAATCAGGGGTGTTGAGAAGGAGATCCGACCGACGGTGAAGGTCCAAAAGATTGGGAACATCCTTTCGATTCAAGGGAGCCTGACCCTGCTTCCCAAGGATTTCAAGATCGAGATACCCAAGATCGTGGAAAACAAAATTGCCAAGGAGGTTGTGGTGAGGTTCGATTTCAAACTCAAGCGAAATGAGGGACTCTAAGAAAAAATGGGCATTGGTTTTGGGCCTGGTGCTGGTGCTCATGGCGGTATTGGCCCAAAGGTTCCTGTATCCCGCTCCCAGGGACATTGCCAGGGAACGCGTGGAGTTTGAGATGTCGGCCCGGGCGCTCTCCGAGGCGATGTCCCAAATGGAATCGACCCCACCCTATGCGAACCGTGTGGTCCTCACCTGGGGAAAGATCGTCGAAATCAGGGGCAGGCGCATTGTCCTCGAGCATGGGGTCGAAGCCTTGATGCTAGATCCCGTGGAAAACGTGGGGGTTGGGGACAAGGTCACGATCAAGGCCCGATGTGTTGGATACGATGAACTCCTGGAAGCGGTCCGCTTGGACCAGGCTTCCATGGTCCCAAACGATACTGACCGATAAAACCGAATCCCTATGAAAAAAATAATGCTTTCCCTGTTGTTTTTGCCCGGGCTTCTCTGGGCCCAGGACAATCTTTTGGAACGACTGGATACCCTTCAAATGGGGGAGGATCATGAAATTGCCGTTTTCAAGGCCTTAAAGATCGTCAACTTTGAATCCACCAAAATGGTGCCCAAAAACCATCTTTATTTTGTGGTGTCCCATAGGTTTGGGAGCATCAAGTCCGGGATAGGGGATTTCTTTGGCCTGGACCAGGCCCTGACCCGTTTGGAGTTTGTCCACGGCCTGACCGATGGAATCGGTATCGGAATCTCCCGAAGCTCCTTTGAGCGGACCTATGGGGGTTCCTTGAAACTCAGATTGGTCCGACAGGCCAACAATGGCCCCCCTTTTACCCTGGCGTTGATGAATACCGTTTTGCTCAACGGGGCCCTGGACCGGGACAACCTTCCGGGTTTGGAGTTCAAACATCGATTGTCCTACGGGGTACAGGCCTTGATTTCCAGAAAGATGAACAAGAACTTGTCCCTGGAACTGATTCCCACTTTTTTCCACGACAATCTGGTGTCCCTCGATGGGCAGGACAATTCCCAGTATGCCCTTGGCCTTGGGGGGCGCTACAAGATATCGAATCGGGTTTCCTTCAATGCGGACTATGGGATCCATTTGAACCGGGTGGAAAATTCCCCCTTCAAAAACCCTTTGTCCGTGGGAATCGATATTGAGACCGGGGGCCATGTCTTCCAATTGCATTTTACCAATGCCCAGCCGATGAACGTCAATAATTTTTTGGGCCAGGCCACGGGGGATTGGGGGAAGGCGGATATCTATTTTGGATTTAACCTGTTGCGGATCTTTTAAGGATTCGGGGAATTGCCGGAAGGGGGATTCCCCATCGAGAATAAAAGTTCCCTCCGGTCAGGGTTTTTTGGCCTGTGGGAGGGATCGGTGAATCATTTGAACAAATTAATTTAAACATTGAAGTTATGGAAAAGCGAATGAGCTTAAGCTTGGTTTTGGCGTTATTTTTATTGGTGGGCTGTTCCTCAGGGGATGAAAAAAGTCCTGTGGACGATGATTACACACCGCCGCCCCCGCCACCTCCCACGGAAGAAAATTCCGTACGTCTGGTCAGTTCGGCCACTTTAGGGGACATCCTCACGGATTCCGAGGGCCGAAGCCTGTATTTTTTCTCCTTGGACAGCAAGGAAGGTTCGAATTGCAGCGGGGATTGCCTTGGGGTCTGGCCGGTGTTCCACACGGCCGAACTGACCCTTGATGCGGGCCTGGATAGCGATGATTTCGGTTCAATTACCCGTGGGGATGGGACCACGCAGACCACCTATAAGGGCTGGCCCCTGTACTATTATGCAGGGGACGGACAAGAGGGGGATGTACAGGGGGATGGGATCAACGATCTGTGGTATGTGGCCAAACCGGATTACACGGTGATGTTGGTCAGGGCCCAATTGATAGGCAGGGATTCTGGGGGAACGGAAACCGCTTTGAATGGCAACTATGAGCCTGGGGAGGAACAGACCACCTATATGACGGACGCCAATGGAAACACCCTCTATCGTTTTATCAACGACGAATATGGAGTGAACAATTTTACGGCCGAGGATTTTTCAAACAATGGGGTCTGGCCCATTTATGAGGAAGACCTTGGAGCAGTCCCCTCGGCCCTTAGCGGAGACGATTTTGGCAGCATATCGGTTTTCGGGAGGCAGCAGCTGACCTTTAGGGGCTGGCCGCTCTATTATTTTGGGCAGGACCTTGCCCGTGGGGACAACTTTGGGGTGGGGTTCCCCTCCGCTGGAATCTGGCCCATTGCCAATACCGATACCCAAGAGGCTCCCGGGTCCGAAACGGGAATTGTATCCTATGATGTGGTCAACCAGGGCATGGCGTCCTATGGATTCACCGGAAATGGGCTGGAAAATGCCCCCAATCCCAATTTGACCCTAAAAAGGGGAACTACCTATGAATTCAAGGTGAATGCTCCCGAGCACCCCTTTTGGATCAAGACGCAGCAGACCGTGGGAACTTCGGACAGCTATTCCAGTGGGATCACGGGCAATGGGACCGGTTCGGGCACTTTGGTCTTCACGGTTCCCATGGATGCCCCGGACCTGCTGTACTATATATGTGAGTTTCACAGCCCCATGACCGGCTCCCTGACCATAACCGATTGAATAAGATCGTTTTTCCGTTTGTCTGGACCAAGGTTCCCCTTTTAGGGCCTAGGTCCTTTTTTGGTTCCTTGACTTCAATCGGGCCAAGGGCGGATTCGGAACTCCTGGGATCGGGGTCCCTGTGGAATGCCAAAGCGGGTTTGTCGTGCAGTTTCCGTGGATCTTGTATTTTTGGATGGCGTTGTCGCCAATAGCCGAACCAATGATCGGGAAGCATATCCTCTGTGTGGGCATAATGGTCCTTAGTCTTCAGGCAAGGTCCCAATTGGTGATTGCCCGACAGGGAAGGGTGGCTTTTTTTTCACATACCCCTGTGGAACATATCAAGGCGGAGAACGATCGGGCCATGGCGATAATCGACCTGGCCAACGGGAAAATTGCCGTGAGCATGCTGATGAGGGCCTTTGTTTTTGAAAAGGCCCTTATGCGGGAACACTTCAACGAGAGCTATGTGGAATCCGACCTGTACCCCAAGGCCACCTTTGAAGGGAAAATCCTGGGTTTTGAACCCTATGGAGTGGAAGAGCAGACCCGAATGGTCCTGGGACAATTTTCCATGCATGGCATAAGCCGGGAAGTGGAGATCAAGACCAGAATTGAATCCGGCCTTGGGCATTACGTCCTATCGGGAAGTTTTGAGGTCAGGGTACGGGATTACGAGATACGGATACCGGCTCTTTTGGCCGGGAATATTGCCGAAACGGTCGCAGTGGATTTTATTTTTGAATTTATGCCCTATGAGAACTAAAGCGGTACTGTTCCTGATGTTTTCATTGCTGGGCCATGCTGTCATAGCCCAAAAAGGCCTTTTGGAAATCCTTGAGGAGGAACAGCGGGAGATTCCCCAGTATACCTTGGGGACCTTCAAGGCCACCCGTATCGGCATTGGCCATTCCGTGGAAACCCGTGGGCAGGGCATTTTGGATCTTATGGTCAACAACAGGTACTGCAATACCCCGACCCAGTATTCCCAAAGTATGGGACCCGAGAAGTTGAACACCCGCATCGCCTTGGAATACGGAATCGATGACCGCCTATCGGCCGGGGCGGGAGGGAGTACCTGGAACGGACTTTTTGATGGGTATCTCAAGTACAAATTGGTACGCCAGCGCTCTGATGGAGGGGGCTCCCCCTTGAGTGCGACCCTCTTTCAGGGAGGCAGTTATTTCAGCGAGGCCCTAGGCCCCTATGTCGAGGGGGATTTTTCCAATAGGATTTCATTCACCACCCAGCTTCTGGTCGCCAGGAAGTTCGGACCGAGCTTTTCCCTTCAGGTGGCCCCCACCTTTGTACATAAGGGCCTGAGGTATTCCGATGGGGATCCCCGGAACCATGTTGCGGTCGGCCTGGGGGCACGATACCGATTGGGGGGGCATCTGAGCATGGTCGCGGAGTACTATGTGGTGGTGAACCCCGTTGAGTCCTATGATACCTATGGGCCCTTGGCCTTTGGGGTGAATTGGGACGTGGGGAATGTCATGTTGCAGTTTATGGTCACCAATGCCACCCACTTTGTGGAGGATGCCTTTATCAGCGGAACGGACTATAATTTCAATTTGAAGAACGCCACCATAAACCTCGGGCTGTCCGCGACCTATTCGATCCATCTGAGCCGGAAGCTGCAGCATTTGAGACAGCGGCCCTAAGCCCAGGCCTTTATTTCCAATTGGCCCTTCTTATTTCCAGTTCCAGCCCCTGTTTTCTTTTGTACAGGAGGGTCAGGGCGATAACGGCCAGGATGGTGAGCAGCCGGAACACATTGGCATAGACGCCCCCCAGGGCATTCTCGGCCACGGCGAAGAGGGACCAGGCCAGGTTCATCAACAGATGCAGAAAGATGGGGACCCAAAGATTGTAGTTCCATTCCACAAAGACCCAGGCAAAAAGGATTCCCCCCATAAAGGTAATGCCAAAGATTCCCAGGGATTCAAGAGGGTCGTTGCCCTGATATAAATGGGCCAACCCAAAGATCAGGGCCCCGATGGATACCGAGGAGAGGAAGCCCCATTTGGAATACCTGAAAATCTGCCCGAAGAAGCCCCTAAAGTAGAGTTCCTCGAAGAAGGCGGCCGCCAGTACATTGATCCAAAGTTGGTTCCAGGTGAATCCGCTGTTGTATTCAAAGAGCAGGGCAAAGCCCAAGAACATGGGAAGGCAGCAGATCAGGGCAAAATAGATGCCTTGAAAGAGGGAACCGTCCAGGCCAAGGTGCCTGAAAAAATGGGTCCTACCGTGCAGGGCCAACACCCCCAGGAATATGGGGATGCCCACCAGGACATAGGCCAAACTATGGCTGATTCCAACAAGGTTAAGCTGTTGGTAAAACCAGAATCTCAACGGTCCAAACCAGGCTTTGTCCACCCCGTAGTGGCAGGCGAAGGCCAAAAGGGTCAGCAGTAGGGTTCTTTGGGATCGGTTCATTCTTTTGATCGGGCGGTATGGGGGATTTCAATTGATGTTTCCCCGGGGCCTTTGTTCTTAATTTGGTTTTATGGACCCTAAGTTCGTGTTTCCCGATGAGAATTTACAGGGTTCATGGAATTTATTGGCGGCAGGTTTTGGGTCCGCTTTGGGATGGGGGTCCGGAAAGAAGTGACCTGAAGGGTTTTGGCCATGATGCCAAAAAAAAATGCCGCCCGGCTTTGGGGTTCCGAACGGCATTCAATGGGTTTGGTGTGGGTTTCTCCGCCCCGATTTCTAGAACTTGGCGAATATTCCCTGCATTTTTTCCTGTTCCTCCTCGGCCAAGAGGGGATCTACCAGGATCCTGCCGGAGTGTTCATCGGTGATGATTTTCTTTCTGGAGGCGATCTCCACCTGTACCTGTGGGGGGATGGTGAAGAAGGAACCCCCTGAGGCGCCGCGTTCCACCGGGACCACGGCCAGTCCGTTCTTGACATTGAGGCGGATCCTTTTATAGGCCTGGACCAAGCGCTCATCGATCTTCTCCTCGAACTCCCCTGATTTTTTCAAGAGGGCCTTTTCTTCCTTTTCGGTCTCGGCAAGAATGGCGTCAAGTTCCCCTTTTTTGTGTTTTAGGTGGTTTTCGCGTTCGCTCAGTTTTTCCTTGGTCTGGGCGATCACCTCTTTTTTCTGTTCGATCTGTGCCTTGAATTCCTTGATGTTCTTTTCGGCCAATTGGATCTCGAGTTCCTGGAATTCCACTTCCTTGGTCAGGGAATTGAATTCACGGCTGTTTCGTACGTTCTTTTGTTGTTCGGCGTATTTTTTGATGAGCACCTTGGCCTCGTCGATCAGGTTCTTTTTGGCGGTGATCTCATAATTGATGGTCTCCAGATCGGTCTTCAATTTGTCCATTCTGGTCTTCAGGCCGTGGACCTCGTCTTCCAGATCCTGGACCTCAAGGGGAAGCTCGCCCCTGATGCTGCGTATTTCATCCACCCTGGAATCGATGAGTTGAAGGTCGTACAGGGCCCTCAATTTTTCTTCCACCGTGGTTTCTTTCTTGTTCGCCATAAATTTTATAGATAGTTGATGGGATTCGTAATCCGCTCTGATAAAACGACTGCAAAATTAGGAATTTTTTTCGTAAGATGCGCATGCAATAAATCTTTTGTAAAACGCTCAGTTTCAAAGTGCCCAATATCTGCGATCACCAGCCGGTCCTCGGCTTGGAAAAATTGGTGGTATTTGATGTCGGAGGTGACCAGTACATCCGCTCCGGCCTTGATGGCCGCTGGGATGGCAAAGGCCCCGCTTCCCCCCAGGACGGCAACTTTTTTCACCTTTTTGTGAAGCAGCCGGGAATGGCGTACCACGGCGGCCCCCATGCGGTCCTTGACCCGGAGCAGGAACTCCTTTTCGTCCAGTTCCCCTTCCAGGGTGCCGATCATGCCCATGCCCAGGTTTTGGTAGGCATTTTCCAAGGTGAACACCTCATGGGCGACCTCTTCATAGGGGTGGGTTGCAAAGAGGGCGTTGAGGATGTTCTTTTCCCGGTCCAGGGGATAGATCACATTGATCTGGGTCTCCCTTTCATGGTGGAGTTCCCCGATCTTGCCCAGGGTGGGCTTGGCCCCGTTGCCCGCCTTGAAGCTGCCAAGGCCCTCCAGGCTGTAGCTGCAATGGCTGTAGTTGCCGATCTCCCCGGCCCCGGCGGAAAAGAGCGCCTCCTTGACCATGGGGGCGTCCTTTAAGGGGGCATAGGTGGTCAGTTTCTTTAGGGCGCCCTTTTTGGGAATGAGGATCTTGGGTTCCATAAGGTCCAGGACCTCACAGATCTTGGCGTTGACCCCCCTGTTGCTGTTGTCCAGGGCGGTGTGCATGCTGTAGATTGCGATCTTGTGGGCAATGGCCTTGATCACCACGCGTTCCACATAGGTGTTTCCATTGAGTTTTTTGAGTCCGTCAAAGATGATCGGGTGAAAGCTCACGATCAGGTTGCAGTTTTTTTCAATGGCCTCGTCGACCACCTCCTCCAGGGCGTCCAGGGTGATCAGGACGCCGCTCACGGGCATGCTGTACTGTCCGACCAAGAGGCCCACATTGTCAAAATCCTCTGCCGTGGCCAAGGGGGCGATTTCCTCCAGTATCTTTGTAATATCCTTTACGGTCATTTTATTGTTGTTAGGCCCGCCAAAGATAAAATATTATATTTTCGTTCCATGCTGCGACTGTTCCGATATCTGGCCTTTCCGATTTCCCTGATCTATGCCCTTGTGGTCCATATCAGGAACCTGCTTTACGATTGGGGCCTCTTGGCCTCCCATTCCCCTGACACCCCCACGATCTGTGTGGGCAACCTCAGTGTGGGGGGGACGGGCAAGACCCCTATGATCGAATATCTGGTCCGGATGTTGGACGATCACAGGCTCGCACTGCTCAGCCGGGGCTATAAAAGAAAATCCAAGGGTTTTGTGCTGGCCGATGCCCGGAGTTCCGTATGGGATCTGGGGGACGAACCCTATCAACTGCACAGGAAGTTCCCCGAACTGGCCGTGGCCGTGGACGGGGACAGGCGGCGGGGAATCCGGGAACTTCAGCGCTTGGTCTCCCCGGAGCTTATCCTTTTGGACGATGCCTTTCAGCACCGAAGGGTAAGGCCCGCTTTATCCATCCTTTTGACGGCTTATGACAAGCTATATGTGGACGATCGGTACCTGCCCACCGGAAGCCTGAGGGACGCCAAAGGGGAAGCTTCCAGGGCGGATCTGATCCTGGTCACCAAATGCCCTGGCCCCCTTTCCAAAGGGCAGCGGGAGCCTGTGGTGAAAAAACTGGCGCCCAAAAACGGACAGAAAGTGCTGTTCGCACACTTGGAATACGGGGACAAAATCTTGGATGGAACCGGGGGAAGCCTGGAACTTGGGGAGCTCCGGGGTAGGGAGGTGGCCCTGGTCACGGGCATTGCATCCCCGGGGCCTTTGGTGGAACATTTGGGCTCCCTGGGCATTGCCTTTGTGCATTTTGAGCATGGGGACCACCACGATTTCTCGCAACGGGACATTTCGGCCTTTGCGGACCATCAGATCGTACTGTGTACGGAAAAGGATTTTGTCCGCCTGGAGGGACGGGTGGACCATCTTTATTACTTGCCGGTGGCCCACCGTTTGGATGCGGGGGACCGCAAGGAGTTGGAGGAGCGGGTCCGCGGCTTGCTTTAGGCCTGTCCCAGCATTTTTTTCCTTTGGATGTTCTCCCCGATCTTTTGATAGAAGATTTCCGGTTTGAAGGGTTTGGTCACCACATCGTTGCAGCCGGCCTCGTAGAAACTGTCCAGATTGTCGTCCAGGGAAATGGCCGTCAGGGCGATGATCGGGATGTGCCTGTTGAACTTGCGGATCTGTCGGGTGGCCTCCTCCCCACTGATCCCGGGCATGTGGATGTCCATCAAGATCGCATCGTAGGTATTGGATTTGGCCAGGTCTATGGCTTCGTTCCCGTTGTTCGCGATATCGCAGCTTATCTCCTTTTTGTCGAGCATTTTTTTGGTGATGACCTGGTTGATCTTGTTGTCCTCCACCACCAACAGGTGCAGTCCCTTGAACTCAAAGTTCCCGGGGTCCAGTTCGAAACTGGGTTCCTCCGTGCCGGTATAGTCGCATTTAAGGTCCAATTCAAAGAAGAAGGAGCTTCCGTGGCCCAGTTCACTCTCAAGGTGGATGCTGCTGCCAAAGAGGCTGAGCAGGCTCTTGACGATGGTGAGGCCCAATCCGGTTCCGCCGTATTCGAGGTTGATCTGTATGGAACCCTGCTCAAAACTGTCAAAAATATGTTTTTGTTGGTCGTCGGATATCCCGATCCCATTGTCCCGGACCTCGAAGTACAGTTTTACGTGGTCCTCTCCCTTACGGAGCAATTTGGCGATCACCTCGACCTTTCCGTCCTTGGTGAACTTCAGGCCGTTGCCCACCAGGTTCATAAAGATCTGGGAGAGTTTTATGGGGTCCCCGAGCATGTATTGTGGGATGTTCGGGTCGTAGTCCAGGATGAGTTTGGTCCTGTTTTCATTGGCCGAGGGTTGAAGGGCCTCCACCACTTCGGTGAGCAGTTTGTGCAATTTGAACTCAATGTTGAGGGGCTCCAGTTTATCGGCATCGATCTTGTTGATCTGCAGGATGTCGTTGATGAAGTTCAACAGGTATTCCCCGGAGAACTTCAGGGATTTTAGATGTTCCTTTTGGTGTTCCGATGGATTTTCCTCCAACAGCAGGTGGGTCAGGCCGGTCACGGCATATAGGGGCGTCCTCAGTTCATGGGTCACCGTGGAGAGGAAGTTGGTCTTGGCCTCCATGGCCGATACCGCCGCGTCCCGGGCCAGCTCCAATTCCTTGTTCTTGGTATAGAGCAGGTCGTTGGTCTTCAATTTGATCTGGTTGTTCCTGAACAGGGAAATGGCAAAAAAGGAAATGATCGTCAAAAAGGCGGAGGTCAGGATGGCCGTGATCTCCGAGCGGTTCTTGGATTCGCTGAGCTGTTCGTTCTTGGCCTGTAATTTGTTCAGTTCGTTCATTTGGTGCTCCGATCGGATCTTGTCGGAGGTTATGGCATCCAGTTTGGCCTTTTCCAAATTGAAGACGGAATCCTTTATCCGTTGCAGATTCTTGGTGTAGAACAGGGATTGGTCGTACTGTCCCATCCGCTCATAGATGTCGGACAATTGGGCATAGGCATTTTTGATTTCCTCGGCATATCCGTGTTTTTGGGCCAGCTCCAGGGTGGCCTTGGAATGGATGATGGCATCCTCCAGGTCGTCGAGGACGACGCTTATCCTGGAGAGTTGCAGGTTGGCCTTGGTGGCCAAATAGGCCCGTTCCTTGTCGTCCGAATTGACGATCAGGGCGTGCAGGTTCTTGATCGCCTTGTCGTAATTGGTGAGATTGGTCTGTATGTTGGCCTCCAACAGCAGGATGTTGTTTCCCAGGTTTCTGTTGTTGCTGAGTTTCCTGGATTCCTCCAAGAGTTTCAGGGCCTGGAAGTTGTTCCCCTCATCAAAGCGTATGGCCGCCTCGAGGTAGAGGTGGAAGGCCTGTCCAAAGGAATATGAGGTATCCTTTAACAGGATGCTGGCCCGGTCCCAATAGAACAGGGCGGTTTCCCGGTCCCCCATTTCCAGGAACATCCTGGCGTATTGGTGGTACACGTCCAGGAGCAATTTGCTGTCCTCATTGCTTTCGGCGATATTGGCGGCCTCGTCCAAGGTTTCCATGGCCTTGGCCACTTGGTTGCGGTGCCTTTGTTCCATAAAGGTGTCAAAAATGGACTGTACCTTGGAGATAGAGGTGTTCTGATTTTGGCCAAAGGCTGTATGGGCGCACAGAACAATGCACGTCAACAAAAGCGTTTTAACGCCCCATCCATGGTGTTTTTGGCCTTTGGTCAAATGTATTTTTTCGTTATAAGTAAACTTATTAAATCGATAATCCTGGAACAATACCCAGTCTCATTGTCGTACCAGCCAATGATTTTCACCATTTTGCCGATCACCGAGGTCATCAAAGAATCAAACGTACAAGAATGGCAACTATTGTTTATATCGATCGAAACAATGGGATCCCGGGTGTAAAGAAGGATGTTTTTCAGTTCCTTGTCGGCATATTCCTTAAAGGTAGCATTTATTTCCTCAATGGTGGTCTCCCTTTTGACGTTGAAGGTGATATCGGTCAAGGAACCGTTGGGCACGGGCACCCGGATGCCACAGCCCCCTATGACCTCTGCGAGCTCGGGGAATATCCCGGTAAGTGCCTTGGCCGCACCCGTGGTGGTCGGGATGATGGACTGGGAGGCCGCCCGGGCCCTTCTCAGGTCCCTATGGGGGGCATCGTGGAGGTTTTGATCGGAAGTAAAGGAATGCACCGTGGTGATATAGGCCTGTTCCACCCCACAGAGTTCGTGGATGACCTTGATCATGGGGGCCGCATTGTTGGTGGTGCAGGAGGCATTTGAGATGATGTCGTCCCCGGGGCCTATGATGTGCTGGTTGACCCCAAGGACCACCATTTTGATGTCCTCCTCCAAGGGCGGTACGCTGAGAATGACCTTTTTTGCGCCATTGTCCAAGTGGTGTTGGAGTTGCTCCCTTTTCTTGAACTTTCCGGTGGCCTCGACCACCAGGTCCACATTCAAGGCCTTCCAGTCCAGGTCTTTGGGTTCCTTGTGGTTGAGGACGGGGATTTCCCTTCCCCGGAACCGAATGGCGTTCCCATGGGCCTCACAAGGGGTGGCAAAGGTCCCGTGGATGCTGTCGTACTTGAGTAGGTGGGCCAGGGTTGTCGCATCGGTCAGATCGTTGATGGCCACGACCTCGATCTGGGGATGGCCGTCGAGCAATCGGAACAGGGTCCTGCCGATCCTTCCGAAACCGTTGATGCCTATGCTTATTTTTTTCATTTTTGGGAAGGAGGCTAATCGATGTGCTTGTGGGCCTTGTAGGAGGAGCGGACCAAGGCGCCGCTTTCCACGTGCCTGAAGCCCAGTTCCAATCCGATTTCCCTGTATTTCCGAAATTGTTCGGGCAATATGAAGTTTTTTACGGGCAGATGCTTCTTGGAGGGCTGTAGGTACTGCCCTATGGTGACCACGTCGACCCCTGCCTTTCTCAGGTCTTCCATGGTGGAGATCACTTCCTGCTCTTCTTCTCCCAATCCAAGCATGATGCCGGATTTGGTTCGATTGGCCCCATGGGCCTTCAAATAGGCCAGTACTTCAAGGCTTCTTTCGTACTTGGCCTGGATCCTGACTTCCCGGGTGAGCCTTTTCACGGTCTCCACGTTGTGGGAGATGACCTCTGGGGCCACACTTAAGATTCGGTCCAAATGGGTGGATACGCCCTGGAAATCGGGTATCAGGGTCTCCATGGTGGTTCCCGGGTTCATCCTTCTGACCGCCTTTACGGTCTCGGCCCAGATGATGGAACCCATATCCTTGAGGTCGTCCCGGTCCACGGAGGTGAGCACGGCATGTTTGATTCCCATGATTTTGATGGATCGGGCCACTTTTTCGGGCTCGGCCCAGTCCACGGTCTCCGGCCTGCCGGTCCGTACCCCGCAAAACCCGCAGGAACGGGTGCAGATATTGCCCAAGATCATAAAGGTGGCCGTACCCTCTCCCCAACATTCCCCCATATTGGGACAGCTGCCCGAGGTACAGATGGTGTTCAGCTTGTATTTGTCCACAAGGCCCCTGAGTTGGGTGTATTTTTGGCCTGTGGGCAGTTTTACCCTAAGCCATTTGGGCTTTCCCTTGGGGGGCAGAACATTTTCCGCAACGCTTGTGCTCATAGTACGGGGTTTGGTCCACAAAGATACGAAACTGCAGAGGAAAACCGCGGGGAACTGCGGGCCTCATTTTTTTTTGATGATCTCGGCCAACAACTTTTTTGCCCGAAGGAGCTTTACCTTGACATTGCCCAGGGGCTCGCCCAGTTCCGCGGCCATTTCGGCATAGGTGAGTTCGTTGAAATAGCGCAGGTTGATGACCTGTTGGTAGTGGGGCTTCAATTTTTTGATGTCCTCCAGCAAATTGGCAAGGTTCTGTTCGGTGATCAATCGGTCCTCCACGGAAGGGGTGTCGTCCAAGACCTTGGCCAGTTGTGGGCCTTCGGGCTCCATTTCGTCCAAAAGCAGCCTTTTGCGTTTGCGGATCAGGTCCACGTGAAGGTTCTTTGATATGGTGATCAACCAGGTCTTGAAGCCGTAATCCTCATCATAGGTGTCCAATCGATCGAATGCCCTGGAGAAGGTCCTTATGGTGATGTCCTCGGCATCGTTCTCATTTTTGGTGCGGAGCAGCTGAAAACTGTAGACGTCGTTCCAAAAAGTGTCCAATAGGGTGCTGAAGGCAATCTGGTTTCCTTCCTTTGCCCTTTTGATGGTGTCCAAGATGGGATTGTCGGTCTGCTCCAAAAAGAAGGGATTTTTGCCCTGTGGGTCTGTCCGTCCTATTGGATGCCCTCGACCAGGTCCTTTTTACAATCCTGCTCCTCGGGAAGTTTTCCGCAGAAGCCACAGGCGGCACCCTCCTGGTTCAAAAAGGGGCTCTGGCTGGCACAGGTACCTGCGAATTCCCCGCCTTTTTTTGCCCATATCTTGATGGCTATCCCGGCTACGCCAAGGGCCAGAATTCCGATTGTCAATAATAGTAACTTCATGGTCAAATATTTGTACAAAGGTACAAAATACGCAATCAACAAGCAGGGAACTTAAGGAAACTTTGGGGTCCTAGTAGCTGATATTCGCCACAATGTGCTCCACGGAAGGTGAACTGTTGCCGCCCTGAGGCTCCACGGTGATATAGCTTATGGCCTTTTCCCCATAGGGAAGGGCGAGGAGCTTGTCCTTGTCCTTGATCTGCTTGATCACCCCCAGGTTGACCAATTCCCCATTGACCTCGGTCCACATCTGGAACACTTTGTTCTCCGGAAGTTCGGGAACGTTGCCCAAATTGATATAGGAGAGTTTCTTGACGGGGTTGATGTAGGCGACGGCCTTGAGGTCCTTTCCCTCTTCCTTGCCCTTGACCTCGACCCGTTTGGTATCCGGGTTGTTCAACACGATGAATTGGTTCCTCATGTCCTCCAATTGGTTCATCATATTGCTTTCCAAGTATTTGATCTTGTTGTTGACCAGGGTGTTCTCCTGTTGCAGGCTCTGGTTCTGGTTCCAGAAGAAATAGGAGGAACCTGCAAAGAACGCAATGGCCACACAGGCCGCCACGGCGTATTTGTAGAACCGTACCAAGGTCTTTTTCTCCTTTTTGGCGCTGCGTACAATGATTTCCTTCAGGCCTTCGGGAGTGGGCCTGGAAAACATTTTGGCAAAGGCCTCCAAATTGGCCTGGAGCTGCCCATAGGCCTCCCGTACCTCAGGGTACATGGCGATGTACCTTTCGGTCTGCTGGGCCTCTTCCTTGGTGGTCTGGTCCAAAAGATACTTTTCCAAAAGGTCGGAATCCAGAAATTTGTTTATTTTTTCCTTCATGACAATAGATTTAAAATCAGGGCCAAAGCCATGGTCGTACCGTATATTTTTCCAAGTTCTCGAAGGCCGATCTTCAATCTTGATTTGATCGTGCCCAAGGGTATGTCCAGTTCCTCACTGGCCTCCTGCTGGGTCATTCCCCCAAAGAACAGGGCCTCCAATACGACCCTGTATTTGTCTTCCAATTTGTCCAGGTTGTCCTGGATGTCCATATGGTCCGGGTCAATCCCCTTCACTCCAACATTATATACGTCCGAGACATCGATTTGGATTTCCCTTCCCGCCTTATTGTTGGTCGACCTCAACTTGTCGATCGCCGTGTTTCGGGTGATCCGGAAAAGCCAGGTAAAAAGCTTGGCTTTTGAAGAGTCGTAGGAGTCGGCCTTTTTCCAAATTTTGATAAAACTTTCCTGGAGCACGTCCTGGGCAAGGTCGTCGTCCTTGACCACTTTATGGGCCACCCCATAGAGGGTGTCCCCATAGTTTTCGTAGAGCAGGGCGATGGCCCTGTCATTCTTCTCCGCCAAGAGGGAAACGATATGTTTCTCGATCAATGTGCTCATTTGCTTCGGTTTGGAAAAAATGTTCCGGGGCCAAAAATCTAAAATAGGGTTTAAATCGTATATACTGCAACAACAAGTTTTAAAATCTGGCTTTTGCCGGAGGCCTCAAAAAATAAAATATAGGACCCAAATCCTATAAAGTCTATAAAAGTTTGGTTAGTTTGGTTTGGTATGACCCCTGTTCTTGTTCTCAAGGCAGGGGTTATTTTATGATGTTGACCTCGGGGTGGAGTTCAAGGCCAAATTTTCGCTTCACCTCGCCTTGGATCTTTTGGGCCAAATCCAGGATTTCCCTCCCACTTGCCTGCCCGTAATTGACCAGGACCAGGGCCTGTTTTTCATGCACCCCGGCATCGCCGAAGCGTTTGCCCTTAAAGCCGCACTGTTCGATCAGCCATGCGGCCGGGATCTTGAACCGTTCCCCGTCCAGTTCGTAAAAGGGGATCTTGGGATTTTGTTTTTTAAGCTTTTCGAACTGCTTCCCTCCAGCAGCAGGATAATGCGGAATGTCGGGATGATTGCAGATAATATTCTGAAATTCTGATTCTGAGATGGTGGGATTTTTGAAAAAACTTCCACTGTTGCCAAGGACCTTTGGATCTGGAAGCTTTTGGCTCCGGATGGCGATCACCACATCGGAAATGTCCCGGATCGTGGGGTAAACGATCCCGCGCTCCCGAAGTTCCGTCTCTATGGCCCCGTAATTGGTGTGCAATGCATGGTCCTTTTTGGTCAATCTCAGGGTCACCGAGCTGATGATGTACTTATCCTTGGCCCCTTGTTTGAAAATGGAGTCCCTGTATCCGAACCGGCAGTCCCCGGCATCAAAGGCCAGCAGTTCCCCGGTCTTGACCTCCATGGCCTCACAGCTGACGAACACATCCTTGAGTTCCACCCCATAGGCCCCGATGTTCTGAATGGGGGCCGTGCCCACCTGTCCGGGGATCAGGGAGAGGTTCTCCAGGCCCCCGTAGTCCCGATCTAGGCACCACAGCACCAGATCGTGCCAGTTTTCACCGGCCATGGCCTTGACCTCCACGTATTTTTCATTCTCCTCCACGATCTGTATGCCCTTCATGGCCATGTGGATGACCAGGGCGTCGATGTCCTTTACCAGCAGCATATTGCTGCCTCCCCCCAGAATGAATTTCTTGGTATAGGCCTCCAACTCCAGCACCTTCTGAAGCTGTACGGGTCCACTGACTTCCACAAAGAACCTGGCCTTGGCATCCAGGCCAAAGCTGTTGTACTTTTTAAGGGATATGTTCTCCTGTATGTTCACTTAGTCCTTGTATTGTTTCAGGGCGCTGCCCAAGAGCCTCACCGCTCTTTGAAGTTCCGCTATTTCCAGCACATAGGCGATCCTGATCTGGTTTTTTCCAAGGCCGGGGGTGGAATAGAAGCCCGCGGCCGGGGCCACCATCACGGTTTCCCCGTCCTCTTGGAATTCCTCCAAGAGCCATTGTGCAAAGGCATCGGCATCCTTTACGGGGAGTTCCACCACACAGTAGAAGGCCCCTTTGGGCACGGCCACCTTGACGCCCTCGAGCTTTTGGAGTCCCTCGACCAAAGCGTTCCTGCGGGCCAGGTATTCCCGGATGACCCCGTCGAAATATTCCTGGGGGGTGTCCAGGGCGGCCTCACTGGCAATCTGGGCAAAGGTGGGGGGGGAAAGGCGTGCCTGTGCAAATTTCATGGCCGTTTTGATGACCGATTCGTTCCTGGAGACCAAACAACCGATCCGGGCCCCGCACATGGAGTAGCGTTTGGAAACGGAATCCACCAATATGGCGTGCCGGGCCAGCCCCGGGAGTTCCATGATGGAATGGTGCCTTTTGCCGTCATAGGTGAATTCGCGATAGACCTCGTCCGCGATCAAAAACAGATCGTGCCTTTTGACCAGTTCGGCCAATTGTTCCACCTCCTCCTTGCTGTACAGGTAGCCCGTGGGGTTACCGGGATTGCAGATCAGGATCGCCTTGGTCCCGGGGCTGATGAGTTTTTCAAATTCGGATATGGGGGGCAGGGCGAAATTCGTATCGATGGAGGAGGGGATGGGCACCACCTTCACCCCTGAGGCTATTGCAAAGCCGTTGTAATTGGCGTAGAAGGGTTCCGGGATGATGATCTCGTCCCCCTGGTCCATGACGGTCCCCATGGCAAAGGACAGGGCCTCCGAGCCCCCGGTGGTCACCAAGATCTCCCCTGCGGTGACCCTTATGTTTTTCGATGCGTAATAGCCCGCAATCTTTTCCCTGTAGGCCTGGGAGCCCTCGGTCATGCTGTAGGCCAATACTTCGATTTTGTGGTTCCTGACCGCGTCCAGGGCCACCTTGGGGGTCTTGATATCGGGCTGCCCGATGTTCAGGTGGATCACCTTGATGCCCCGCTTTTTGGCGGCTTCCGCATAGGGCACCAGTTTACGGATGGGGGAGGCCGGCATGTGCCTGCCTTTTTCGGAGATTTTAGGCATTTGTTGAATTTTAGGCAAAAATGGGAACTTTAGCCCTTGAAAACAACAGAATTGGGTATTATTTACAGCTTCGATTTTGTGTTAAAATTGGAGGTTGGTTTTCTTCAATTTCGTACCTTACCTGTATCCAATCGATTAAATGCAAGAACGTTGGGCAAAAGGATCTACATTATGGCATTGCTGTTGCTGCCGATTTCCCTTTTGGCACAGCAGTATCTTTTGCCCAAGGACAGGGATTCCGATAAGATCAGGTTCGAGCTGATCAACAACCTGATCATCATCCCGGTGGAGATCAACGGAACCGAACTGACCTTTATCCTGGATTCCGGGGTGAGCAAGCCCATACTCTTCAATATTACCCAATCGGATTCCATTTCCATCAACAAGGTATCGGAGATCACCATACGGGGCCTTGGTACCGGGGAGCCCATGAAGGCCTTGAGCTCCAGGGGAAATGATTTCCGCATTGGGAAGGCCAGGAACCCGGGCCAGTCCCTGTACGTGGTCCTGGACCGGAACATCAACCTTTCCACGGTCCTGGGTTTTCCGGTGCACGGGATCATGGGCTACGACCTGTTCCGTGACTTTGTGGTGGAGATCAATTACAGGGCCCGGACCCTCAAACTGCACGACCCAAAGACCTATCGGCCCAGATCAAATCGCAGAAGCCAGACCATTCCCCTGGAGATCCAGGAGCAAAAGGCCTATGTGAAGGGAACCGTCCTTATGAAGGACTCGGCCAATGTGCCGGTCAAACTTTTGGTCGATACGGGCAGCAGCGATGCCCTATGGCTGTTCCCCGAACCCGACAAGGGGCTTGAGGTTCCCGTTAAAAACTATGAGGATCATTTGGGAACCGGCCTCAGCGGGGAAATTTATGGCAAGCGAAGCAAGGTGGGGGGCATCAAGATCGGGGATTTTGTACTGAAAGAGGCCAAGGTGGCCTTTCCCTATTGGGAGTCCTTTGCCGGACTGGCCCGTATGGGGGGGCGTGACGGCAGTTTGGGCGGGGAGGTGCTCAAGCGCTTCAATATGGTCTTTGACTATTCCCGGGGGGAACTGACCCTGAAAAAGAACGGAAACTTCAAGGAACCCTTCCAATACAATATGGCCGGACTTCGACTGCAGCACAACGGGCTCCGATATATCGCGGAGAGCATTGCCGGGCCCGGAGGGGTGGTCAAGGCCGAGGAGTCCACCTTTGGGAACGTACAGATCTTGTTGGAACACAAGACCCGATTGAGCCTGGTGCCCGAGATCATTGTCTCCGGGATACGGGCGGACAGTCCGGCGGCCCTGGCGGGCCTGCGGGAGGGGGATGTTATCCTGGCGGTGAACGGGCGAAGGATTCACCGGTATAAGCTGCAGGACATCCTTGAGATGATCAATGAAAAAGAGGGGAAGCGCATCCGGCTTTTGATCGAACGCTACAATAGGGATTTGATTTTCTCCTTTGTGCTCAAGAAGGTCTTTGATTAGGTCAAAAAAAAATCCCCGAAAAACATCTGCTTTCCGGGGACTTCCATTTAAATTTTCCTTTTCTTGTTTATATTGCTCCTTGACCTTTTACGGTTCCTTTGATCTTAAGCACCTTTGTAGGGGTGTCCGCATTGGAGGTCACCGTGATGGCCTTTCTGATGGGGCCAACCCTGTTGGTGTCGTACTTCACCTCGATCTTTCCGGTCTTTCCGGGTTGAATGGGACCTTCGGGTTTCTTGGGAATGGTACATCCACAGCTGGATTTCACATTGCTGATCACCAAGGGAGCGGTTCCGACGTTGGTAAATTCAAATACACGGACGCCGTTGCTTCCCTTCTCGATTTCCCCGTAATCGATGGTCTCACTCTTGAACTGGATTT
>CALDPL010000050.1 GCA_937911965.1 uncultured Allomuricauda sp.
GAGTTCGGACATCTTCTCTCGAGCGCTGGATTATTCCATCTTCGATTTGATCTATGCCGGGGCCCAAAAGAACATGGGGCCCGCCGGGACCACCTTGGTGGTGATCAAGGATGGGATACTGGGCGGTCCCTCCCGCAAGATTCCCTCCATGTTGGACTATGCGGTGCACCTGGAAAAGGAAAGCATGTTCAACACTCCACCCGTTTTTTCGATCTATGTCTCTTTGTTGACCCTCCAATGGCTGAAGGATCTTGGGGGCGTGGAGGCCATAGCTGAGAAAAACCAACGCAAGGCAAACCTGCTCTATTCCGAAATCGAACTCAACCCCCTATTTACCGGTTATGCGGCCAAGGAGGACCGATCTACCATGAACGCCACCTTCAACCTCAGCGAGCCCGCCCTCACGGACAGCTTTGAGGAAATGTGCCGGGAGGCCGGTATCAGCGGGATCAACGGACACCGATCCGTTGGGGGATACCGGGCATCGATGTACAATGCCCTGCCCCTGGAAAGTGTCGGGGCATTGGTGGATGTAATGAGCGAACTGGAGAAGAAAGCCTAAGGGCCCAAGGGGAATGGGGTCCAAAAAAAACAAGAATCTATGAAGGTCTTATTGGCCAATGACGGCATGTCCCAGCAGGGCATCGACCTGCTCGTGAAGGCGGGTTTCGAGGTGAATACCACAAGGGTTGCCCAGGGGCAGCTCGCAAATTTCATCAATAAAAACAAGATCATCGGGCTATTGGTGCGTTCCGCAACCAAGGTGGACCGGGAACTCATCGATGGCTGCCCGGGCCTGCGGCTCATTGGCAGAGGGGGCGTGGGCATGGACAATATCGATGTCGAACACGCCAGGTCCAAGGGAATCCATGTGATCAATACCCCAACGGCCTCGGTCGAATCCGTGGCCGAATTGGTCATGGCCCACCTGTTGGGGGCCTCCCGCTCTTTGCACGAGGCCAACAGGACCATGCCCCTGGAGGGGGACCTGCATTTCAAGCTTTTGAAAAAAAACTTTGCCAATGGGCTTGAACTCAGGGGCAGGACCTTGGGAATCATCGGCTTTGGGAGGATCGGGCAGGCCACTGCAAAAAAGGCGATAGCCCTGGGGATGAAGGTCGTTTTCACGGACCATGATCCGGGGAGCAGAACCCTGGAGTTGCCCTTTTATGATGGTCGATCCCTGTCCTTTGAACTGGAAGGAACCGATTTGGACAGCCTGTTGGGTCAATCGGACTTTGTCAGTCTCCACGTTCCGGCCCAGGCCAAGCCCTTGATCGGCAAGAGGGAGCTCGCCCTGATGCGGCACGGTGCCGGCATCGTCAATACCTCAAGGGGCGGGGTCTTGGACGAAAAGGCCCTGGTGGAGGCCCTGGACACGGGACATATTGGATTTGCGGCCTTGGATGTCTATGAATCCGAACCGCACCCTGCGATCAAGGTCCTTATGAACCCCAAAATATCCCTGAGCCCCCATATCGGCGCCTCCACCTTGGAGGCCCAAGGAAGGATCGGGGAAGAATTGGCCCTGCAGATCATTGAGATTTTGAAATAATCGGCTTTTGCCAAAAGGGATACATTTCAATTCCTTCTTTTTTGTACATTGTGACCCTAACCTTAACAACAAAGACATGTCAGGATTAATGGATTTATTGAACAGCCCCATGGGGCGACAGTTGATCAGCGGGGTCGCCAACCAAACCGGGCAGCCTGAGAACAAGACTGCGGATGTTTTGAGCATGGCCATGCCCCTTTTGATGGGCGCCATGAAAAAGAACGCCTCGACCCCCGGAGGGGCCCAGGGCTTGATGAACGCACTTTCCAACAATCACGATGGAAGTATTCTCGACAACCTCGGAGGCCTTTTCTCGGGAGGGGTGGACCAGAGTATCATCAATGACGGGGCGGGGATTTTGGGCCACGTTTTCGGGACCAAGCAGCCCCAGGTGGAAAATGCCCTGAGCAATAAGTCCGGTATTGACGCCGGGACCATCTCCCAAATACTGAAGATCGCGGCCCCCATCCTATTGGGTTATCTGGGCAAACAGACCCGCCAGCAGAACCTGAGCAGTCCCGATGCCCTGGGCGGTCTGTTGGGGGGACTCATGGGAGGCAACAAGGCGGCTGCCAAACAGCAGTCCCTGGTGGAGAGTTTTTTGGACTCCGATGGGGATGGAAGCATCGTGGACGACCTTGCCGGAATGGTGCTGGGCGGCGGTAAATCCAAACAGGGCGGCCTCGGTGGCCTTTTGGGAGGCCTCTTCAGGAGATAGCCCCAAGCGGTTCAAAATTTAACAAAGCTATTTGAAGGGACAAATGGCTTTTTTTGTACCTTAAGGGGATGAAAAAGAGAATTTTGTACCGTATAATTGGAACTATCGGGGTCCTTCTGCTCTTTATGGGCTGTTCGGCCCAAAGGGAAGCCCTGCAGGTTTCAGGGGAGGAACAGGCCCTTTTTGACTCCGATGGGAATGAGCCCGTGGAGATATCGGATGAGGAAAGTGAGTATGAGATCATTATCATAGAGCCCGGCTTCCATGCCTGGCTGCACTCCATGGCAAAGCCCGAGGGGTATTATTCCCAAAGCTTCCTGGAGAACAGGAATTCCATCATGGTCGTCAATTGGAACCAAAGGGTATTGCAGCCGCACACCTACAATCCCAACCTCTATGAGATGCAGATCGACTACGATCCCCATATCGATTACGGCTATGAGGTCAACTACAAGCTCTACAATTACTTCATTTATTTTCAACGCAAGTACAATCAACGTTTGGGTCCTTTCATTCCAAGGATATAATGGTTATTTTTGCACAACCATTTCCTGAGCATGAAGAGATTGAAAGAACGTTGGGAAATCCAGAAAAACTGGCAGCTGTTGTTTCCCATCCTCGGCACGGCGCTTAACCTATTGGCCTGTTATATTGTTTCCAGGGGTATACTGTCCCTATTTGGATTGGAGGGGAGCGATTATTTTTGGTATGCTGCAGGGGCACTCACCCTTTTGGGACACTTTGTGATGATCCGCTTCTTCCTCTGGTGCTTCAAAAAACTGGAGAACAAATGGAGGGTGGACCACAAATGGGAAATGATAGCGATCTTCATCGTATTCGCCATAACCGGTTCCCTTTCGGGAAAATTGGCGGGCCCCTTGGTGGAATGGCTGGGATTGGACAACGGCAATGTGGGGACCTTTCTGCATTGGACGGCCCGTATCCTCCTGATCCTTCCCATTTATCAATTGATCCTGGTCCTGGTGGGTTGGTTGTTCGGACAGTTCCGATTCTTCTGGGAGTTTGAGAAAAAAATGCTCCGGCGGATGGGATTGGGCTTCCTCTTTTCCTAGTTTATACTTTTGTTAACACTTTTGTCCCCCCGGCCTTGGTTACCTTTGTCAGGTATGGCATCCCATCCACACAAACTGAGGGTACAGCTGATCTCCATTTTAATGGCCGTGGCCATCATGGGCCCGACCATGATCAAACTGGGCCATGCCTTCCATGGACACTGGAACGAACAGGAATGCGTGGCTTATGGTACGGACCATATCCACAGTAAAACCATTGACTGTGCCTTCAACGATCACACGCTGAACGCGAAGGTACTTTTCATCGCCCAATTTGTATACACTCCCATTGAAGTCCACAAACAGGACTACAACAACGGGTACATTTCCCCTGAATTTGAAAATTCCGAAAGTACGGCCCTGCCCTTGAGGGGTCCCCCCGGAACCACTTGATCCGGACTTTTAGAACTTTTTCAAAAACGATATTCCTTAGAAATGAGAACATATTATCTTTCAATGCTTTTTGCATTGGCACCTCTACTTATACATTCACAACACAAATTGACCGGTACCATCACGGATGGGGAAACCGGGAAGCCCCTGGAACAGGTCAGCGTTTATTTTCCACAGTTGGAACGGGGCACCATTACGGACTGGGACGGAAATTACAGCCTGGGAACCCTTCCCCTGGGCACCTATAATCTGGTGGTTTCCTATTTGGGCTACCAGACCCACTCCTCTCCCATCCAGATCCGGGAAGGGGAAAACCGCTTCGATCTCGCCATGCAGAGCTCGGTCATAGAAATGGAGGAAGTCGTCCTTTCCACCCCCTTCCACAAACTGCAGCGGGAAAATGTGATGAAGGTCGAACAAAAATCCATTGCGGAGCTCAAGGGCCATGGGGCCGTGACCTTGGCCGACGGCATCACCCAGATTCCGGGAGTGGCCTCCGTTACCACGGGAATGGGCATTGGCAAGCCCGTCATCCGTGGGCTGGGCTTTAACCGGGTATTGGTCTACACCCAAGGGGTGCGGCTGGAAAACCAGCAGTACGGTGGGGAACACGGCCTGGGCATCAACGATGCCGGAATCTCCTCGGTGGAGGTCATCAAGGGACCGGCTTCCCTGCTCTATGGATCCGACGCCCTGGGCGGGGTGCTCTACCTCAACCCCGAGGCCTTCGAACGTCCGGGTGGTACCTCCGGGGACATCAATTTGGAGTATCACACCAATACCTTGGGCCTGGAGGCCGATGCCGGTTTCAAGACCTCAGGGGAAAAATTCAGGTTCCTGGTCCGGGGGGCACATGCCACCCATGCGGATTATGAGACCGGAGACGGTACAGGGGTGACCAATTCCAGGTTCCGGGAGACCGATATTAAAACGGGCATGGCCTATCAGGCGTCCCGGTTCAAAACGGAGCTCAGGTACAACTTCAACCATTCCGACCTGGGGATTCCCGAGGAAATCGGCCTGCAGGACAACGGCAGGGACCCCCTGATCCCCTATCAGGAAATCTCCACCCACATCCTGAGTTCGAAGAACAATTTTTTCTTCAAGAACTCCAGCCTTGAGGCAATCTTTGGATACACCATGAACGATCGAAAGGAGTTCGAGGACCACCACCATGAAGAGGAAGGGGAGGAACACGAACACGAAGGAGAAGAGGAACACGAACACGGAGAGGGTCCGGCCCTGCATATGAAACTGGGCACCTTCAACTACAACCTTCAATTCAATCCGCAATGGGGCAAGTGGACCACGATTTTCGGAATCCAGGGCATGCACCAAAAAAATGAAAACTTCGGGGAGGAAGTCCTGATCCCCGATGCCATCACCAACGATATCGGGGTCCTGGCCACCTCCCACATCCATTTTGACCACAGCGACCTTCAATTGGGCCTCCGCTATGACCTGAGGTCCATAAATGGGGAGGAAAGCGGACTTTTGGGGGAAGAGGGGCATATCCCTGCCCTTGACCGGAATTTCAATAGTTTTAACCTGGCCATCGGATACCGTAAGGACCTCAGTCAAGAAATACTGCTGCGGGCCAACCTGGCTTCCGGCTTTCGGGCGCCCAACTTATCGGAACTGACCTCCAATGGCCTGCACAGTGGGGCCAATCGTGTGGAGATCGGCAATGCAGACCTGGACAGCGAACAGAACTTCCAGATGGACCTGTCCCTGGAATACAACAACAGGCATTTTGAGGCCTATGTCAATTCCTTTTACAACCATGTGGACAATTTTATATACCTCCAACCCACCGGGGAATTCCGGGATGCGGACCCGATCTATGTTTTTCAGCAACAGGACGCCAAGCTCTTTGGAGGGGAATTCGGGTTCCACCTGCATCCCCACCCCATCGACTGGCTGCATTTGGAGAGCAGTTTTGATATGGTGTACGGACAATTGGACAGTGGATCCAACCTTCCCCTGATTCCGGCCAACCGTTGGACCAATACCTTTAGGGTGGAATGGAACAACAAGGTGACCCGCAGTGGCTGCTATGCCTTTTTGACCCTACAGACCCATTTTGACCAGAACAAGGTGGCCGAGTTTGAGACCAAGAGTCCCAGGTACAATCTGTTGAATGTGGGCGTTGGAGGGGACTTTGTGCTTTTCGACCAGAAAATGGCCTACCGGATCAGCGGGAACAACCTGTTCGATACCGATTATATCTCCCACCTTTCGAGGTTGAAACCCGACGGGATTTCCAATATGGGCAGGAACCTTGCCCTGAATTTGAGCATTCCGCTTTGATGTAAAGTGCAGTGTTGGGCAGATGGGAAC
>CALDPL010000051.1 GCA_937911965.1 uncultured Allomuricauda sp.
TCCACCGGGACTGCCGTCCTTGCAGATGTGATTGCCCGCATAGCCTTCCCTTCCGGTCCACCACCAGGTCGCACAGATTGCGGCCGTGTTGTGTTCCATGGCATTGGATTCTTCCTCTACCGTGTAATTGATATGGGTGTGACCGGTGAGCATATGGACCGTTGAAAAGTCCTGTAAACAGGCCAAGAGCTCCGGAGCGTTGTCCAATTTGAGGGAATTCACTTGATTTTTGGCCGCGTCCAAAGATGGATTGCGGTAAATCGGGGTATGGGTGGCCACGACGATAGGGGTACCCTTGTCTTCGATGGCCGCCAAATCCTTTTTCAACCACTCCAATTGCTCGGGGGACAAGCGTTCCCGATAATCCCGGTTTCCGACCGTTCCCTGGGAACCGCCACTGTTCAGATATTCCACATCATCCAAGACCACATAATGCACTTTTCCCAGGTTGAATGAATAGTAGGTTGGTCCAAGGATATTGCGGTACCGCTCCTCGGCCATACGATCATTGGCCATATAGGGATCGTAATCGTGGTTGCCGATCACATTGAACACCTGGCTGTGCAGCTTGTTCATATAGGGGATATAATCGGAGAGCCCAAAATTATTGCTGTACCAATAAAGGTCCCAGGTCAGATCGCCCAAGGTCAAAACATACACTTTTTTCCCTGCCGCAGTATGGGAATCGATCATGGCGTTCACATCGGGCAATACCTTGTTTTGGAATTGCTCCAGATCATTGTTGCGGTCTGCCAAATGCCAATCCGCCATGGTCAGGACCACATGTTGATCGTTATCGGCCTCGATCAGGGAGAAGTCGTGCTGTTCCACACTTGAGGCATCCTTGCTGAACCTTTTGAAGAATTGAGGGGCATTGCCATTGGTGGGAACCTCATAATTTCCGGGGATGGAAATGAAAACGGCCCCCGATTTTTTATCCGATGCCAAGTAATAGATTCCATCGGCATCGGTTGTGGTCACTTCATGTCCATCGGAGACCACCACCCCGGCAAGACCAAGGCCATTGCAGTATACGATGCCCTTTACGCTCATGCCCTCCTTGTCGGGGATATTCATATCCGTGACCAGGTTCAATTGGAGCGTCCCCAGGGGCAGGGTTTCACCTCCCCTGGAGAGCACCAAGCGATAGCTGCCCGAGTTGATTTCATCGGGAAGCAGCAGGGAGGCCGAGGCCGGCCCCACTGCAGCGATGGTGGTCAAAAACTTTATGGTTGCATCCGAAGTGGAAGTCCATTTGATTTGGTCCCCGACCTTAAACCCTTTTCCATTAAAACTGATCTCACTCCCCGCGGGGACATCGATGGCCGTGGGAAGGGATACCCCCGTGATTCCAAGTCCATTGTTTTCGGGAACTTCAGGGTCTTCGGAACTACAGGACATCAGCCCAAAGAGCGGTACGTTCAGGGCACCGATCGAGGCAAGGCCCCCGATGCCCGTTTTCACAAACTTTCTACGCGATTGTTTCATGCAACGGCTCAATTGATTATTTCCACTTTGATATCGTCCAGGAAGATTCTGTTCTTGCCCTTGCCGACCCCATTGAGGTCAAAGGCACCACCCAAGAACCTGATTTGGGTTTCCGCGGTTGCCCCGCTGACCTCAAAACTATAGGTGCTGCTTTCGTCCTGCCAAATCAGGGTACAGTCCGGGTCCAAATCGTAATCGGGGAAGTTGCTCACTGAAAAGGATGGGACGCTGGCAGTACCGGGGCCGACCACCCCTACGATCAGATTGATATCGTCCTCAGTGCCCCCTGCGGTCTTATAGGGTACGGCCTTAAAGGTGACCCGTACATCGGTGGGACCCTCAAGTTCGGCCAGGGGAGGGGAAATGAGGTCCCCGCCATAATTGGTCTTGCCCAATTTCACAAATCCGGGACGTGCATAGACCACCTTTTGGTTGCTGGAAGCCGTATTTTCGGTACTGTTCCAACCCCTTGCCATTTCCTCTTCGGTCCAACTGTCCATCCTGGTCTCCCCTGAGGTGGTATAGAAGATGGTACTTCCATAGGTCAACCAGGAAAAATCTTCCTCCAGGATGACATTTCCGGCGGACTGCACGATTTCGACCTGCTGGCTCAGCCCATTCTCGGGGGACTCAATGGTCAGAATAGTGCTCCGTTGCAGTCCTGTATTTTTTTCAAGGCTCAAAACCAGGGAAGTTTCCGTTTGTTCCCCCGCTGTGATCCAGGGGTCGCCCTCTAGGACATAGGTCCATTCCACATTGGTCTGCAGGGCCACATTGACAGTACCCCCTGCGGACGGGGCCGATATCCCCTTGTCCCCATCGACGATTACGATGTAGGGGACGTTGGCCTGCTGCTCGACTCGAAAAAGTACGGGCTGTTCCTCCCCGTTGACCACAAAGGCAAAGGTGGCCTCACGACCATTAAAGGTTTCATTGGGCTGAACGATAAAACTGAACAGCCCATCCTTGTTCCCACGGTCGGGGAAGGCCCGGACCCATTCGGGTTCTCCCTGGGGGACAATGGTCCAATCCGCATTGGATCGTACGGTGTATTTTTGGCTGATGCCCTCCACACTCACCATAAGGGAGGTAGGTTCCCCCTCAATGGCAAAATAAGGGTCCCCAATAATTTCATCCCCTGAATCATCATCGCAGGAAACCGCGACAAAGCTGAAGACGATCAAGGCCCAAAATACCTTTGGGAACAATTTGGTTGCTGAAATTCCTTTGTTGTACATAATCTTGTGATTTATATCGTATTGATTGGTTTGGGCTTCGTTCTATTCAATGGCTTCCTTGCTCCACCAAACAGGGGTTTTCATATTGTTGTCCCCACCCATGCGGCTCATGGCCTCTTGGGCGTTTTCCCCATTGGTCGCCATGGTCGTGTTGGGATAGGCAAAACGGGTGGGCAGTATAAAGTCATTGTATATGGCCCCATCCCCAATGACAAGTTCGGGGTAGCCGGTACGCCTGTATTCGTGATAGGCCTCCATTCCTACCCAGAACAGGGCCAGGAACTTTTGGTTCGCTATCAATTCCTCCTTATTGGTGGCCGTGTCCCATGAAGCCAGGTCCGAGGCCAAAAAGGCCGTAATGTCCCCTGGCTCTATGGTCACGGGTATTTCGCTGTATTGTCCAAATGGGGCCCATTTTTCAATGGATGCCGTGACCGCGGTTTCATAATGGGTCCGGGCCACGGATTCCCCGCCAGGGATCAATCCCTTTAGGGCCGCTTCCGCAAGGATGAATTCCACTTCGGCGTAATCCATAAAAAAACCGGGAGCATCCGCACGGCAGAAAACGGCGGCATTGAGCCAGGAAGTTCCACGGTCCGCCTCACTTTGTTGGGATTCGGTACAACCTGCAATGGTCCCTTTCCAGACCCGGTCCTCAACCAGGCCGGTATTGGGATTCTTCTTTCCAATGATGGGCAATCTTGGGTCCTCAAAAATCTGATCTCCACTGCTGTTGGTGAGCACAGTCATTTTTATGAGCTGTTCGGTCAACTTTCTTCCGGAACTGGTAAAGCCCCCTTCATTGGTGTTGGCAAATTCGCTTCTGTAGGGATCGTTCCCTGAAAAGACCACGGTGGCATTGTCTGCATTGGAGGTGAAAATGGGATACTTGCCTGGATTGTTGATGATTTCGGTCATTTTTGCCCCTGAATTCATCGAACTTCTACCACTGACCCTGGTCAGCAAACGCAGATACAGGGAATTGTTGAATTTTTGCCATTTCTCCATGGAACCTCCATACATTCCATCCAAAGCGGGTTTTATAAAGGTCGGCTTGGTGGCATATAGGGCGTTGGCGGCTTCCAGGTCGGCAAACATAAGCCGGTACACCTCTTCCTGGGAATCGAATTTTGGTTTTATGATCCCTTCATCCGAAAGTGCCAAAAAGGCCTCGGAATAGGGGATGTCCCCAAACATATCCGTAAGGTTGGACAGGTAAAGGACCTTTAAGGTCGTGGCGATGGCCACCAGGGAGGGATCGTCCTGCTCTATGCTCAAATCACGCATATGAAGGGCGTTATTGGCGTATCGGGCATAGAAGTTCCATACGCTCTGCCAGTTGGCATCACTGATAAAGTATCGGTGCTCCTGCCGGGTGGTACCTCCGGTGAATGCCGTGAACTGAATGAGTTCATTGTTCCAGAACCAGCTGTAGTTCTGCCAGGCGTTGGCCCCGTTGTACAATAGGGGCTCAAACATTCCACTGGCCTGTATATCCCCAACGATGGTTCTGTTGGGGTCCGTATTGGTCTCCTCAAAATTGTCGGTACACGCCCATGCGCTTACCAAGACTCCTAATAGTATTGCTGTTTTTTTCAACGTTTTCATGGGTTGTGTTTAGAATGATACTTTAACATTTAGACCGTAAGTACGTGTCATGGGAAAGGTCATGGATTCAATACCTGACATGATGTTGGAACCATTGAGCATTCCCGTTTCCGGATCGTATTGGGGGAAATCCGTCAAGGTGAACACATTGGTGGCAAATACCCCAAAACTCATATCCTGGAATACACCTGTTTTTTCAAGTATTTTTTTGGGAAGTTGGTAATCCAATCTCAATTCCCTTAATTTCAGAAAGTCTGTACTGAAGGTGTTCATCTCGGTATTGTTCCTGTTCCAAATATAGGCATTGTAATAGGTCTGGATGTTTTCGGTAACGGTGTTGTTCTTGGTATAGCTTAGGCTTCCGTCGGGGTTTTCCACCACATTGACCCCGGGGTGCACCAGACCATCATATCGACCTTCCAGGGAGTTTTTGAGTTTGCCTTGATAGGACAGCGCAAAATTGGTCACCGAAAAGGCGTTTCCTCCCATTTGGGCCGAAAAAGAGGCCGTAAGGGATAGATTCTTGTACCGGAAACGTTGGGTCATTCCACCCCTCCAGTCGGGATTGACCTGGGCGATCCGACGATCTGGGGACTCATCCAATACGGGATAGCCCTGGGCGTTGACGATGTGCATGCCCGAGGCATCCACTGTATTTCCATTTTCATCCAAATAGGTGGCTCCCTCCGGTGCCCTTTGGAACCCACGCCCGTATATATGGTGCATTTCCTCCCCGATATAGGAATAGATGTAGGTCCTGCCCCCTATGGTCGTACCCATGTCCGTCTGTAGGGGCTCGTCCGGATTCCATCCTTCCTGCAAGCTTACCAGGGTGTTGTCGTTCATGGACCAGTTGGCATCAAAGGACCATTCAAAATCCGCGGTCCGTACCGGAACAAAACCGGCAGCGATCTCAATGCCCTCATTGGTGATCTCACCGGCGTTGATGATTCTACCCGTGGCCCCTGTGATCTGGTCCACGTTGACCGAAACAATCTGATCGGTGGTGGAGGAGAAATATTTGGTGATATCGAACCAGAGGCGGTTTTTGAAAAACTTGGCTTCAAGACCCACTTCCCAGCTCTCGATGTTCTCGGGACGGATCAAAGGATTTCTGATCGTTCCGGGAAGGACATAACCTCCGGGGAAGGAAGTGCTGCTATAGGGTTGGGAGAGGGAATACGCCCCTGTGTCATTTCCAACATTGGCCCAAGAAAAGCGCAGTTTGGTAAAATCGATCCAGGAAATGTTGGTTTGAAAGTCGAACACCTGGTCCAAGAGTACGCTTGCGGCCACCGAAGGGTAGAAATAGGACCAATTGCCCCGGGCCAAGGTGCTGGACCAATCGTTTCGCAGGGTGACATCCACATAATAGGTGTCATCCCAGCCCATGGAGGCCATGCCGTAGAGGCTGTTGACAATCTTTTTGCTCCTGTAATGGTAATTCTCAGGATTGACCCCGGTGGGCAGGTTATCGGTATGGTAGATTCCCTCTTCACCCAATTGATCCAGGGTGATCCTGTTGTTGTAGTATTCGTTCACACGGTTGTTGCCTCCGACGAAGGTGGTAAAACTGAACCTTCCATCGGCCCAATCGTTGTTTTCGTACCTCAACATAAAGTCGTTGTTGTTCTCCATATAACGCACGGTCTGTTCCCGATAAAAACCGTTCTGGTAGTCCGTGGTATAGAAGGGGCGCTGTTGGGTCCTGAATTCCGTGGACCAATCCAGGCCGGATCGAAGATCCAGTGAAAGCCCCGGGGCAAGATCAAAGGTCAGGCCAATGTTTCCGAATACCCGGTTTTTGTCATGGCCGCTCAAGGCTTCATAAAGGGTACGGTATGGGTTGTATCCGTTGGTCGAGGGATAGACCAACCCCTGTCCGTTGGCCCCTTGGGAGGACCAGTTCACATAATTGTACCTCCCTTCGAAATATTCCTGTTTCCAATCCTCTATACTGTTGGTGTTGAATCCCCAGACCAGGGCGTACATGGGGTTGGATTCATCATAGCCCCCGCTGGGCATGTTATCACTTTTTTTCCGGTAGTAGTTTACCTTGGAGTTCAAGGAAATCCAATCGTTCAGGGGCGTTGTAAGTGCCAGGGAAACGGATTGACGGTTAAAGCCCGTATTGGGCATGATCCAATCATTTTTATAGTCGGTAAATGAAAGTCGGGTGGAGGTTCCCTCCCCATTGTTTCCGTTGATACTCACGGTATTTGTGGTCGTGATCCCCGTACGGAACAAACCGGTGTACCAATCATCTTGATAGACCCAGGGCATTTTGGTAAAGGTACCCGTTTCCCAATTCTTGGAAGCATATTGGTACCGAAGGGTGTTGGGATCAAAGCGTTCCCCAAAGGAATATCTGGAATAGTGTCGGTTGACAGCCACTCCGTCGGGAGCCATTTCCTCGGTCAAATCCCAAAGGGAAAAGGGTTGATTGCCCATGTCGGATCCACTACCGTACTGCGTTTGAAAATCCGGAAAATATCCAGCTTTTTCAAAGCTTACCGTGGAATTGATCGTTATTCCCAGGCCCCTGCTCCGTTTTCCTGATTTGGTGGTGATCATAATGGCCCCGTTGGCGGCACGGGATCCGTATAGGGCCGCGGCCGAGGGTCCCTTGAGCACGGAAATCGATTCGATGTCCTCGGGGTTGATGTCACTCAGGCCATCCCCGTAATCCACGGGGGCATCCCCTTGGGCGTAGTTACTTACGGCCTTGGTGGCTGTCATTCCAGAGCTTATGGGCACACCGTCCACCACGATCAGCGCCTCGTTCCCTCCGTAGTTCAGGGACTGGTCGCCTCTCAGGGTTACACGGATGGAGCCACTGGGGCCGGTTCCCGCTTGGGCAAAAAAGAGGCCGGGCACTTTTCCTGACATACTGTTCATCCAGTTGCCCGAAACCGATTTTGTGATTTCCTCCCCTTCCACTTTGGCAACGGCATATCCCAGGGACTTTTCCTCACGGGATATGTTCAGGGCGGTGACCACCACTTCGTCGAGTTGGCTTGCATCCTCTTCCAGTACAATATTCTGATGGCTGCCCACATTGGCCCTTATATAAGCGGTCCTGAACCCAACAAAGGAAACCTCCAGGGTGACCTGGTCTTGGGTGGGAACAAGGCTGAAGGCACCGTCAAAATCCGATACAACTCCGTTTGTCGTACCCTGTTCCACAATGGACGCCCCGGGCAGGGGGGATCCCTCCTGGTCGGTGATCATACCTTTAATGGTATTCTGCTGCGCCCATACGCCAATGGGTAGCAGACAACACAAGATTAAATAAAGTGAACTTTTTTTCATTGGATTCCTAAAATTTAAAATTCATGGTTGGACATTATTGCTTTATGGCAAAATTAATATTAACGAAAGTAACAAATAAAAACAAAAACAAATAATGATTCGGCAATTATATTGATTTTATCTTTGCTTTATGCTACCACAGCATTAAATTTAAGTTATATTTGTTTCTATATATTTCTAATTATACATGAAAAACAAACCAAAAGAAACTAGTTTTGATCGTGATGACCTACTGCGGACCATCGAAACTAACCATCAGGTTTGGGATATTTTGATCATTGGTGGAGGGGCCACAGGCCTTGGAGTTGCCTTGGATGCCAGCTCCAGGGGATTGAAAACCGTTCTGTTCGAGCAATCGGATTTTGCCAAGGGCACCTCCAGTCGAAGCACCAAATTGGCGCATGGAGGGGTGAGATACCTGGCCCAGGGGAACATAAAATTGGTTTTTGAGGCCTTGCACGAAAGGGGCCTGATGTTGAAAAACGCACCTCATTTGGTCACCCCCCTACCATTTATAATCCCGAGCTATCGTTGGTGGGAAAAATATTTTTACGGTCTTGGGCTGAAGATATATGATAGAATGGCCCGAAAGTTACGGATGGGAAAAACATCCCTTCTGGGCCGGGAGGCCGTATTGGATCGTTTTGGGAATCTGAAGCCCAAAAACCTCAATGGGGGAGTGCAGTACTTCGACGGGCAGTTCGATGATCCCCGCCTGGCCATCAACCTGGCACAGACCGGGATTGAACAGGGCGGGGTACTGTTGAACTATATGAAGGTGACCGATTTGATCAAGGATTCCTCCGGTAAACTCTGTGGGGTCCAGGTCAGTGACCTGGAGACGGGGAAATCCCATAAGGTCCTTGCCAAAGTCATTGTCAATGCCACAGGGGTTTTTGTGGATGATATCCTAAGAATGGACAGTCCAGGATCGGACTCGCTCCAAGGCATACATTTGGTCTTGCCCAAAGCCTATTTGGGGAGCGATCGGGCCCTTATGATCCCATCGACATCCGATGGCAGGGTATTGTTCGCAGTGCCTTGGCACGATTGTGTCTTGGTAGGGACCACCGACACCCCTTTGGACCGGCACCAATTGGAACCCAAACCCCTTAAGGAAGAAATCCGATTCATTTTGGATACCCTCAAGGATTATCTGACCCTCTTGCCCACCGAGCAGGACGTTCTAAGCGTTTTTGTCGGCCTTAGGCCCCTGGTACTCCCCGAAAACCGAAGGAAAAAGGGAACCAAGGAGATTTCCAGAGATCACAAACTGACGGTCACTGCCTCAAAGTTGATAACCATCACCGGCGGCAAATGGACCACCTATAGAAGGATGGCCGAGGACACCGTGGACCAAGCGGTCGAATTGGAAGGGCTTAGAGCGGAACCCTGCAGGACTGAATCTTTGAGAATCCACGGATATAGCACGCAGCGCAATGACGATGATGCTTGGGGTTTCTATGGAAGTGACGCCGAGGCCATCGATCGGCTCAAAAGGTCAGACCCCGAACTGGGCATGCCATTGCACCCTGATTTTCCCTTTACAGAGGCGGAGGTGCTTTGGGCAGTTCGAAAAGAGATGGCCCGTACGGTGGACGATGTTCTGGCCAGGCGCTTGCGGATTTTGTTTTTAAATGCAAAGGTCGCCATGGAACTGGCACCCAAGGTGGCCTCGATCATTGCCGCGGAATTGAATCGGGACCGAAATTGGGAAGAACGGCAGGTCGAGGAGTTTCGTGGAATTGCCATACATTATCTGGTCAACCCACCGCTGGAACCTACACCTGTTCCAAGTCTGGGGGACAAGCCCTTGGAACGCACAAAATCAAAACCAAAAATCAAATAGGATGTCTAAATATATTCTGGCCTTCGATCAGGGAACAACAAGTTCACGGGCCCTGATTTTCGATCAAAATGGAAAAGCCCTAAATATGGCGCAAAGGGAGTTCACCCAAATTTTCCCTGAA
Organism: uncultured Allomuricauda sp.; assembly: GCA_937911965.1. Classification (GTDB taxonomy): domain Bacteria; phylum Bacteroidota; class Bacteroidia; order Flavobacteriales; family Flavobacteriaceae; genus Flagellimonas. Next base: position 9,617 of record CALDPL010000051.1, read on the forward strand.
CCGGGTTGGGTGGAACACGATCCCATGGAGATTTTGTCAACCCAGATAGGGGTTGCCGCCGAGGTTGTATCCAAAACTAAGGTCAAATCGGATGAAATTGCCGCCATTGGGATCACCAACCAACGGGAAACCACTGTGGTTTGGGATCGAACCACAGGGGAACCCATTTACAATGCCATTGTGTGGCAGGACCGAAGAACTTCCGATTATTGTGATATGCTGATTTCCCAAGGGCATGAACCGATGGTGCGGGAAAAGACCGGTTTGGTCATCGATTCCTATTTTGTGGCCACCAAGGTCCGTTGGATCTTGGACCATGTGGAGGGTGCCCGGGAAAAGGCGGAGGCGGGTCAATTGGCCTTGGGGACAATTGACTCCTGGCTGGTGTGGAACTTGAGCCAGGGACAGGCCCACATCACCGACGCCACCAATGCCTCCCGCTATCTATTGTACAATATACATACACTTTCGTGGGATGAAGATCTGCTCAAACTTTTTGATATACCAGCCAATATGCTTCCCGAGGTATGCGATTCCAGTGGAATGTTGGCAAAGACCTCAGGGGCCATCTTTTCACAGAGAATACCCATCACGGGAATTGCAGGGGACCAACATGCTGCTTTGTTCGGACAGATGTGCACGGAGCCCGGTATGGTCAAGAACACCTATGGGACCGGTTGTTTTATGTTGATGAACATTGGAGGCAAGCCTTTGGTGTCAAAGAACAAGCTGCTTGCCACCCTGGCCTGGAAAATCGGAGATCGGGCCGTATATGCCCTGGAAGGGAGCATCTTCGTTGCCGGGGCAGTGGTTCAATGGCTCAGGGACGGACTCGGTATTATCCAATCGGCAGCCGAGATCGAGGACCTGGTCGGAACCGTTAAGGACAATGGGGGCCTAAGTTTTGTACCGGCCTTTACCGGATTGGGTGCGCCCCATTGGAACCAACACGCTCGTGGAACCCTCTTTGGAATTACCCGGGGGACCACATCGGCCCATATGGCCCGGGCCGCTTTGGAGAGCATTGCACTTCAAACCTATGATGTGTTGAAGGCCATGGAAGCGGACTCTGGAATTGAGATCAAGGAGCTGCGGGTCGATGGGGGAGCCACCGAAAATGGTTTTTTGATGCAGTTCCAATCCGACATTCTGCAGTGCTCTATCATAAAACCCGGAACCACGGAGGTCACTGCCTTGGGTGCAGCCTATCTCGCCGGACTCGGTGTGGGGATCTGGGAGGATGTGGAACAGATCAAGGCCCAGTGGAAGGTGAAGGACCAGTACGGTCCAAATCCGGAATTCGAGGTGGATAGGCAACTGGAACAATGGAACAGGGCGGTCCGATCTACCGTCCAATGGTCGAACAACAAATAATAACCAAACCAATATGACAGCATTCGTAGCAGAGATCTTGGGCACCTTTTTCTTGATGCGCTCCTGGCGGATCTCGACCTGCTGATCGAGAAAGCGCTGGATTTCTTCCTGCTGCTCGGCGCTCCCTCTAACGCGCAGATTCAGGAAGA
>CALDPL010000052.1 GCA_937911965.1 uncultured Allomuricauda sp.
GCCCACGTAGCCCATGGTGGCGCGCAGGCCGCCGATGAGCTGGTGGATCACGCCGGCCAGCGGGCCGCGGTACGAGCCGTCCTCGAACACGCGGTGCATGCCGACGATCGCCGCGAGCGCCACGAGCGCCAGCGACACCTCGGACGCGAGGAGCAGGTGGTCGCGCGACCGCTTCATCGGACACTGCCGATCGTGCGGCGGGAGCGAGCCGCGGTGGCGATGGCGCGGTTCCAGGCGTGGGGGAACGGGGTGCCGGGTGGCACCCGGATGACAGGACCACGGGCGGCGGCTGCTCCGACCGCAGCTGCCGGTCGACCGGCGGCCGGGTGGCGCGGCGAGCCGTCGATGCACACGACCGACACCAGGCCGAAGCGCTGGCGGAGCCGGGCCGTGGCCGCCATGCCGACCTTTGTGCACTGGACCCGGGGGAAGATCAAAAAGGATTCCGCACACGAGCGAAAGAACGGGATACTCTATCTAAAGGGAGGGGATCTTGAGGAGGAATTGAAAGATTACACTTCAGTTCAGGTATTCGATCTGGGGGAGCATTTCCAAGAAGAATTCTTTGAGACCAAAAAGGTGGTCTACCTGCCCCAAAAATATAAGGGACGACCCTAACAAATCACTGGGAATTGGGTGTGTTAGGCGGTGTAGATGTTTATATAGACCCCACGGCATTTTCTGGAATAACCCTTGGCATGGTTCCACCAATGGTCATAGGCCGCCATCATTCGGTCAATACGTGAAGAAATCCAAGTTTTCATAGCCCATCAAATTATTTGTCCTGTAAAGATACGGATATTACCTCTAGTTTACAATTACTTAACGTTAAATTTACATTTATAGTATATTGCAATGGAATTTCTTCATGGGAAAGTGTAAAATCCCCATCCATAAAACCCAAATAAGGGGTTTTCACTGGTTTAGACAGCCAGTCCTGGCCAGGAAACCGAATTCTGAATCCTATTCAAATTGGTACGTTGAGAGGCAAGACCCATAGGATGTTTTCAAACCAGATCAGTCATTTTAAAAAGTGACTAAATACTACCAATTGCCCAAGGTCATTGACCCGACAGTTTATAATTCGCGATCAGGAGGGAAGCGGAAATCTGAAGTACCCGTTCAAATTCCCTTATCATATCCACGGTCAATCTTTTCTTTTTGTTGAGTATTTCTGAAACACGGCTTTTACCGCCGATAATCCCGACCAGGTCCTTTTGTCGCAAATTCAGTTCCTCCATCCTAATTTTTATGGCTTCGATTGGATCGGGAGGGCCGATTGGATAGTGCTCGTTCTCGTAATTCTCGATCAACATGGAACGTATTTCCGCTTCATCGCCCTCGTCCGAATCAATGGGCGCATCAAAAATCGATTCAAGACGTTCAAGTCCTTTTCGATAATCAATTTCAGATTTAATGGGTTTCAGTTTCATAATAAACAACCCTGGGGCATATCCCCGGGATATTTTTGGATTGGCCGGTCTTGACGCAAAACCCGTGTTTAAGTGTCGTTTTTTTATATGGACAACTACTTTTCATAGTCATATTTGTCGTGTTCTTTCGTATCCTCTTTTTCAATATAGTCTTCTAGTTTGTATTGAATGGAAAGAAGTTTGTTTCTAATCTTTCTTTCTTTCGAAAGATTGTCAGAATGGTTTTTGACAAACTCATTTATTCTGTTGAGTTTGTCTTCGTTCCAAATGTCTTTGGGTACGATTTCTATATCTTTCATAACCTTTCAAATTAAAAATTCATTAATGAGCTTCTCACTACTCTCGGGTAGAATAATCACTTTAAGTAATGAATAGATCAACCGTACAATTCCTTCACATCCGCCTTGGCGATGTCAATCATGAGTTGCCCCATTTTTTGGCAGATGGCATTGAAAAAATCCTTTCCCTTTTCCGCACTGGCCTTGACGGGGTTGCCGACCCCGGTGTCCGCACTGATCTTGGACCAGGGTCTTTCGGTCCAGGCCCAACCTTGGTGAAAGGCCTCGATTTTGTTCTTACGCTCACTGCCCTGTCCCCATTCCTCCCTGGGGAGTACCAGTTCGGGGGCCAGGTGGAGGACCAGGCTGGTCTCCATCTCATCGGCATGGTCCCCGGGCAGTTCAAAGAAATCCTTTTTCTCGGGCATTTGGAACCAATTGGTGGCACAGAGGAACATTTTGGGGTATTGCAGCCCCAATTCCCGAAGCAAAGGGGACCAGTTGTTGCCCCCATGGCTGTTGAGTACCATCAGCTTGTGAATCCCCTGTCGATCCAATACGGTGATAAGGTCCCTGAGGATGGCCAATTGGGTGCTGGGGTTCAGGTTCATGTCCAAGAAGATGTCAGCCTGTCCGGTATTCACCCCGAAGGGAACGGTGGGGAGTACGATGACCTTGCTCCCGGCTTCCCAGGCAATTCTTGCGGATTCCTCGGCTATGGCAGTGCCCTCGATATTGTCCGTGGCATAGGGGAGGTGGTAGTTGTGGGCCTCGGTGGCCCCCCAGGGGAGCACGGCCAGTTCGAAGGATTCCGCTTTGAGGTGTTTCCAGTTGGTCTCGGCCAATACATAGGGTCTGGGCATCTTTTGGGGTTTAGGGATGAAAAAAAAGCCGCTGCCCCGAGGGACAACGGCCATGAAATTATGAATTTCCGGGCAATTTCCCACTAGCCCAAAAAGGGATAGCGGTAATCTTCCGGGCTCACAAAGGTCTCCTTGATCAACCTGGGGGATATCCAACGCAGCAGGTTCTGCATGGACCCGGCTTTGTCGTTGGTACCCGAGGCCCTGGCACCCCCAAAGGGCTGCTGTCCCACAACGGCCCCTGTGGGCTTGTCGTTGATATAAAAGTTCCCGGCAGCGTTCTGCAGGGCCACGGTGGCCTGGTCGATGGCATAGCGGTCCTTGGCGAGCACGGCCCCGGTCAGACCGTATTCGGAGGTGGTGTCGACCAGTTCCAAAGTTGCCTCCCAATCCTTGTCCTCATAGACGTATACGGTC
>CALDPL010000053.1 GCA_937911965.1 uncultured Allomuricauda sp.
CACTCCCGGGTGGCCTTGATGGTGGGCCAGATCAGCAGGGGATGTCCCAGACCTAGAAGGATTCCCTTCAGCAGGTTTTTGATGCTGACCCGCCTTAGGACGGCAATTGGATTCACCCCTTGTACTGTTTGACGGCATCCACAAAGGCCTTGGCGTTTTCCAAGGGGATATTGGGCAGGATTCCATGCCCCAGGTTCACCACATAGCGGTCCTTGCCGAATTCCCGGATCATCTGCCCCACCATCTCGACAATGGTTGCCGGCGGTGATAGGAGCCGGGCGGGATCAAAATTGCCCTGCAGGGTTATTTTCCCCCCACTCAGGGCCCTGGCGCGCTCTGGGGAACAGGTCCAGTCCACCCCGAGGGCGGAAGCCCCAGATCCGGCCATTTCCTCCAGGGCATACCAGCATCCCTTGGCAAGTACGATCACCGGGACAAGATCCTTCAGGGCATCGATGATCTGTTGGATGTAGGGCCAGGAAAATTCCCTGTAATCGGTTGGGGAGAGCATGCCACCCCAGGAATCGAAGATCTGCACCACATCCACCCCGGCAGCCACCTTGGCCTTGAGATAGGCGATGGTGGTATCCGTGATTTTTTGCAACAGGGCCTTGGCCACTTTCGGTTGTGTGAAACAGAGCCCCCTGGCCTTGTCAAAGCTTTTGCTGCCCTGTCCCTCCACACAGTAGCAGAGTATGGTCCATGGGGAGCCCGCAAATCCGATCAAGGGGATTTCGTCCTCCAAGAGTTCCTTGGTCATGGCCACGGCCTCCATCACATAGCCCAGGGAATCCTTGACATCGGGCACCACTACCCCGTCCAGATCCTGGGCACTGCGGATCGGCTTGGGCAGGTAGGGTCCAAAATTGGGCTTCATTTCGACCTCGATTCCCATGGCCTGGGGCACGACCAGAATGTCACTGAAGAGAATCGCGGCATCCATGCCATAACGGCGAATGGGCTGTACCGTGATTTCCGAGGCGATTTCAGGAGTGCGGCATCGGGTGAAGAAGTCATATTTTTCCCGGAGTTCCATGAACTCCGGAAGATAGCGTCCGGCCTGTCGCATCATCCAGACCGGGGGGCGCTCGACGGTCTCCCCCCTAAGGGCTCTAAGGAACAAATCGTTTTTAATCATGTCCAAAATGGTTTATGGCCTGGACCAACACGTTTTCAACGGTCGGCCTGTTGGCGATTACAATATTTTTTGAATGTTTTACGGCCTCTTCGGCCGTGGTTTTTCCAATACAGAACAGCACGCTGTTCCCAGGGGAATTCTTGACCAAAAAACTCCGAATTCCCATCGGGCTGAAACATAGGATCCCGGAAAATTCCCGATCAAAGGCCTTAATGTTGGGATGGGAGTCATAGACCGCCAATTCCCGGTACCGAATGTTATTTTTTTTGAAAAGCTCCGGCAGCACCTCCCGTCTTTGCCGCCCACAGAGGAACAAAAACCGTTTTTCCCCGTGGGAAGCCACGATATGGGCACCGAGCTCCGCGGCATAATCGCATACCTGGACCACCTTCAGGCCCGCGGAACGTAACATCCCCGAGGTCTTTTCCCCTACGCAGAAGGCATTGAATCGGCCGAGGTCGACGCCCCGGGCATGGTCCAAAAAAATCCTGACCGTATTTTGACTGGTAAAGATCAGGTTGTCGCAATCCAAGGGGATCTCCACTTCCAAAGGCTCGATGTCAAGGGCGTTGTAATGCACCAATCCCAGGCCCGAATGCAGCAACAGCTCCTTTTGGGGAGGAGTCAATAGTTTAGTCGAAAGTAGGGTCTTCATCGCGGATCTGTTGCATCAATGGTTCCCCACCCTTTTGAAGTACCTCTTGGGCACAGGCGGTTCCCAGGCCCTTGGCCTTGGAAATTTTGATTTCTCTTTTGACCCCTATCTTTTGGGTTCCGTCCAAGGAAAACAGGGCGCCTTCAAAATATACCTTTTGGTCCTTTATTTGTGCCAAGGCCCCGATGGGTGCACTGCAGCC
>CALDPL010000054.1 GCA_937911965.1 uncultured Allomuricauda sp.
CAATCATTTTGTAATGAGCAGGAGAAAGCAAACCCTCTTCCCCAAGCATTTAAAGATTTTGGAAAGCATGGGTGAAAATATAAAATTGGCCAGGAAAAGACGAAAGCTCACAACATCTCAAGTTGCGGAAAGGGCGGATATTGTACGTAGTACCCTATACTTGATCGAAAAGGGAGATCCGAGCGTGGGTATAGGTGCCTACTTCAATGTTTTGCGGGTACTTGGCCTACAGGATGATTTTTTGAAGTTGGCATCGGATGATGAGTTTGGAAGAAAATTACAGGATCTAGATTTATTATAGAACGGTTTTGAATGGTAAATAAAAAGTTCGACATATTTGTTTATGCCCATTGGAAGGGGTTGGAGGAGCCGATGCTGATCGGGATACTTTCAGCACATTATGCGAAGGGAAAAAAGGCCTTCAGTTTTGAGTATGAAAGGAATTGGATGAAATCCGGCCAACAATCGGTGTTGGATCCGGACATCCAGTTTTATTCGGGCCCCCAATATCCCAATGGCAAGGAAAATTTTGGCATCTTCCTCGACAGTATGCCGGATACTTGGGGAAGAACATTGATGAAAAGAAGGGCTGCCCAAGAAGCCAGATTAAAAAATATGACCCCAAGAACCTTATACGAGATCGATTATTTGTTAGGGGTCTATGATGAAAGTAGAATGGGGGGGCTGCGATTTAAAACAGATCCGGAAGGACCTTTTCTGGACGATAGTGCCTTGGAGCCAACACCACCATGGACCTCGGTCAGGGAACTACAACAGGCAGCCCATATTTTTGAGAACGAAGCAGATGGTACCGAAATAGGAAAATGGTTGGCAGTTTTGATGGCTCCAGGATCATCTTTGGGCGGGGCCAGACCAAAGGCCAACATAAAAGATGAGGAGGACAATCTTTGGATAGCCAAGTTTCCATCCAAGAACGATACCATAAACAAAGGGGGATGGGAATTTCTGGCCTACCGGTTGGGAATCAATTGTGGTATCGAAATGGCGCCCTCAAGGATTGAAAGAATCACTGGAAAATACCATACATTTTTCACCAAACGCTTTGATCGGGATAAACGGCAAAGAATCCATTTTTCATCCGCCATGACCATGACGGGCAACAATGAGGATACCATCCGGGACCAACCTGCAAGCTATTTGGACATTGCGGAATTCATCCAGACCCATGGAGTGGATGTCGAAAAGAATCTACACCAACTGTGGCGTCGAATCGTGTTCAATATTGCCATTTCCAATACCGATGACCATTTGAGGAACCATGGGTTCCTTTTGACTCCAAAAGGATGGGTGTTGTCCCCGGCCTATGACATCAACCCCTCAATAGATAAAGCAGGTTTGGCGTTGAACATCGATATGGACAACAACGCATTGGATTTTGATCTGGCCAAAAGCGTAGGCGAATATTTTCGCTTGGACAATACTGAAATGAATCAAATTTTAATAGAGGTCCAAAATGCTGTCAAAGATTGGAAGAGCATTGCTAAACACATTGGGATTCCGAATTCAGAGCAGATACTCATGAGTGGTGCTTTTCGAATAAATTAGGAACAGGCAGTAATAAATTGATCTTTCAGCACAATCGAAAGAATGGAATCACTATTGTCCGATAAAAATATAAAATGAGGGGGCCAACCGTATGGAAGAGCCCCCTTCACTTTTTTATAGTAATTTAGGTTCACCACAAACTCAAAATACTATGGGTAAAACTAATAAATTTTATGGTCAGTCCGTTCTCGGACAGCTGATTTCCCTGATTGACGATACAACGATATCCAGGAACGCCAAAAAATTCAATTCGGACAGATACACCAAACGCTTCACCACCAAGGACCATTTGATCAGCATGTTGTTCTGTGCCTTTGCCAAGTGCAGTTCCCTTCGGGAGGTATCCGGGGCCATGGTGGGGCTCTCGGGCAAGACCGCACATTTCCGCCTCGGGAACCTTCCCTACCGCAGCACCCTTTCGGATGCCAACATGCGCAGGGATCCGGCGGTGTTCGGTGGGATCTACAACGATCTTCTGAGGACCTACGGGCATTTTATCTCGGACAGCCGGATCAGATCGGTGATCAAAAAGCAGATCAGGATATTCGACAGCACCACCATAAGCCTGTTCAAGGACATCCTCAAGTGCACGGGACGGATCCCCAAGGATGGCAGGAGAAAGGGCGGCATCAAGGTGCACACGGTGATCGATGTGGACGCCAAGGTCCCCAAATTGGTCTGGTTCACCAGTGCGGCCACCCACGACCACATCCTGTTGGACAAGCTGGAGATGGGCCCCGACCTTATCTATGTCTTCGACAAGGGATACAACGATTATGCGGCCTTCAAGCGTTTCTGTGACAACGATACCGGCTTTGTCACCCGGATAAAGGACAATGCCGCCTACAGGATGGAAGAGGAGCTCTTCCTGGATGGATGCATCCACAGCGGTGTGGTGGGGGACCAGATCATCGAACTCTTTGTCAAGGAATCCAAGGGGTGGGTCCGCCTGCGCAAGGTCACCTTTTACGACAGGGTCAAAAAACGCGAGTTCGAATTCCTGACCAACCTCTTCGAGATGCGGCCCGATATGGTAGCTGCGATCTATAAGCTGAGATGGGATGTGGAGCTGATGTACAAACAGTTAAAGGGCAACTTCCCCTTGAAATACTTCCTGGGGGACAATGAGAATGCCATCAAGACCCAGATTTACTGCACCCTGATCGTCAACCTATTGTTGACGGTCGTCCAGAAACAGTTGAAAAGGAACTGGGCCTTCTCGAACCTGGTGAGCTTCTGCAGGATTCACCTGTTCAATTACATACATTTGATGCGCTTTCTGGAGAATCCCGAGAAGGATTGGGCCCGGGACAAACAGAACCTGCACCAGCTCAATCTATTTGACAGGGGGGCTTTGGTTCTGAAATTGGAATGAAAAAATTGAACGCCCGTTGATATTCAGGGGTTTGACAAATCTAAAAGCCAAATTCTATTTTTTATCGGACACTAGTGAAATGAAACATGAAAAAAGATTGCAAAATGATGTCAAAACGAGTTTTGAGAAAATATTGAGCCGCCACGCGAGTTGGAGGAATCAACGAAGACATACGTTGTTGAAACTAATACGATTTTCTTGATAACAATTAAAAAAAGGGGCGAAAGCCCTTTTTTTAATTACTTCAGTATTGATGGAATCAGCAGAGATAAAGCGGATGGGGTTCAATTGGTTTTTTACCAAAACTTGGGTGGAACCAAGACTACCTCATATTAGGGGCATGTTCCGTGCGAGTAGGACCCAGACCAAAAGTGAAAACACCACTTTTTATATATGTTACAATGTATTTGTCACCAGTTTTTTAGTATTTGAACCCTTATTTTCCTTAGATTGAAAAGACTCTTCATAGGCCTGCAGTACGGTTAAATGTGAGATAAGATAGGCCAACGAACTTTCGGCCCCTTGATTTCGGTTCACCCCATAATTTTCAAAACCATCACAGCACCCTTTGGTCTCAAAATCATACAGACTCATACGCATATCGTTTTCGCCCAAAAACCACATGAACGAGGTGAACAATTTTTTCAGAAAATCACGATTACCCGTCAATACATAAGCTTGATGGTACATCAGCACCATGGCCTCGGCATCAATGGGCTGTTGTGCGAACATGGAACGTTCCTTGTCCTTTACATACCAATCCTTGTTTCCGATGATGGATAAATAACCATCCTTCATCGTATGTTCGGTAAGAAAATCCATGGTGTCAAAGGCTACTTTGGAAATATCCCCGTCCTCCAGAACTTCCGCCGCGTGTAGGAGTGCCAAGGGTAAAATACCATTATCATACGCCAGAAGTGACTCAAACCACTTCCAATCTTCTGTATGGTTTTGATCATAATGGGAAACCAGTATATTGGCCAACTTATGCAAGGTCCCTTTCATGGCATCATCGGAAGCATTCGTCCTGAGATAATGGCTGATCCCGATCATGGTATTGGCAATCCCCCTTATGGATTTGATACTGTCAAAATAGGGAACGGCATCGAAAAAGACCAATTTGCCTGTTTGATAATAGGCATCGTTAGGCGCATTTCCCAAAAGATATCCCAGGGCCCAAATGGTTCGACCAAAGGAATCCTCAGAACCTGTTTCATCCAAAAAATTACGGTTGAAGCTCAGAAAATTCCGAAAAGTACCGTCCTTGTTCTGCATGTAATGGATATAGCTCAAATATACGGGCATGAACTCCAGGGCAAGCGGGTCTTTTTTCTGTTTATAGGTCATACAGACCATTAAAAGCGCCCTGGCATTGTCATCCAGGCAGTAGCCTTCCTTTAAGTTGGGAATCCCGAATTTCGCATGTTGGATAATACCGGTGTCATCGGTCAATCTTTTGATATGGACCAGGGAAAACGGGGGCAACAGCAAAGGATCTATGGCGTTTTCTTTCTTTGGCAAGGGCTCCTTGGGTTTCGATAGCACCTGTGCTATAAGATCGGTATATTTTTGTCCAATTTTGGGCCAGGTAAGGTCTTGCCCATATTCCGTTGCATTTTCTTGGATTTCGTTTAGGCTTTCTGGATTCTCCAATAATTCATTCAAAATTTGGGACAGGCCTTCAGAATCATTAAAATCAAAAAGGCGCCCTTTGTTTTCCACAAGCAATTCTGCGGCATGCCAATATGGGGTGGAGACTACGGCGCACCCCGCACCCATGGCATAGGAAAGTGTGCCACTGGTGATCTGTGCCTCACTGACGTAAGGTGTTATATAAATATCGCAGGCAGAAAGATATTTAAAGAGCTCATTTTCATCTATAAACTCATTGAGCAACAATACATGATCATTAAGTTTCAGTGATTTTATAAGGACCTGGAGATAATTTCGATATTCTTCCCCTGAATGTCGCAACACATTGGGATGCGTTTTTCCCAATACGATGTACAAAACTTCAGGATGTTTTTCAATGATTTGTGGCAAGGCCTTGATCACGGTTTCAATACCCTTATTGCGACCGATGAAGCCAAAGGTCAGGAGCAACTTCTTTTCATTCAGTTTAAACTCTGTTCTCGACTCCTCCTTATCAAAATGGATGTCCGGAACACCGTGTTCTATAAGCACTATTTTTTCTTTGGGCACATCATATATTTCCACCAGAAAGTGAATGGCCTTATGGCTCATCACCACAATTTTATCGGACATTTTGCAAATTTCCTTTAAGATGGCCTTTTCAGTGTAGGAAGGTGCTTCCAGAATGGTATGTAAGGTCGTGATCAACGGAATGTTCAATCGGTGTATTAGGGGCAGTATATAAATACCGCTCAGACCACCATATATGCCAAATTCATGTTCAAGTATACAGGCATCCGCCCCACTGAGATTAATGTAGTTGACGGCTTCCAGATAATCGGTTTGTTGTTCTTGGTAGATGCTCAGTTTTACTTCAGGGGGGTAGGTATAGTCCTGGTTATGGTCATTCATGGCAAAAACCATAATTTCTTTGATTCCCTTGCCGTTTTCCAACATGGAGTGGGCAAGGTTTTGGGTAAACGTGCCAATACCACATTCACGTGGTGGATAGGTACCGATATAAGCTAGCTTCATTTTTTTGGGATTGGGTTAAAGGGCATATGTAAGCATTTATAAAATCTGCCTTTTTAGCTCCGATTTTTGATACTTTCTTTGGTTGTAGTGAAATCTGGTCGTTTAAACCTTAGTTGGAATGGAGATATAAGATATTGAAAATCAATATAAAAAAGTTGAATAAAAAATGAATAGAGTTACATAATTCACAGATTTGGATCTTATTCAAGTCATATGAAATTAACCGGTTTCATAAGCTTACTTTCTAATACCATCAAAAAAAGGGGTCCTTTTTTCTGCCACACATCGGGCCGCATATAAGTAGTTTGATGCGCTCCAGGTCTGCCAGTCTTGCCCCATGGGCTTTCCGTCCTGGGCCTTGTACCATTCATTGAAACCGAATTCAAGTTCCTTATTTCTGGCTTTTTTGATAAGCCGGGTCAACGCCAAGAGCTTTTTCTCCGCCAAACCATAGTTTTTGTTGGCCACAAGGGCCGCAATGTAAAACCCGGTTATAAAGGGCCATATACCGCCATTGTGGTAATTTCCAGGTTGGTTGAAATCAGCGTATCTAGAGACCCAATCCGAATCGCCCGGGTGGATAAAAGGGAAAAAATTAGGGGAGAGGTCAATGGACAGTTCCTTTGTTTTTCTCATCGAAGAACATGATGTTTCAATCCATTTGATTATGGCCTTTGCCCTTGATGGTGAGGCCATACCCGATAAGATTGCCATACTGTTGCCCAAGAGATCGAAGCGTTCGCTACTATAGACCTTATAGGACCATAGGGCGTAATAGGGTTGACCGTCAATGGTCAGTCCTTCAGGTTCTTTGTCGCTTATTTTATCTGGATAAAAGATTGGTCGCTCCATTTCATTTCTTAATTGTTCGGCTCTCTCAGTATTTCCGAACAATTTTAGATAGGTATAGGCCAACGTGTTTACAAACAGCCCATGACCCAGCACCCATTGCTCGTCCCGCCAATCGCTGGTGGGCAGTTGTGCTACCAAACAGTGGTCCGATGGGCTTTGGTATTCCATCCACAAAAGGGCTTTTTTTATGGAATTTTCTAAAAAACGGGGTTCTTTGGCCACTTTTCTGAAAATCCCTACGGCAATTAGAAACAGGGGAGTGGTATCACTGGCGCCCCGATCTTCCTTATTATGGACCAAAGAGGGAATATGGCCTCTTTTGGACTGGTTTTTGGCCAGCATGAGCAAAACATGGCGTACAGTTTGCAACAGTTCGGCATTGTTCGTTACGGCAATCCCCAAGACGGAAACCAAAAGGTCACGGGTGTAGGGTTCGGGATATCCCCAACCGGCTGTTCGCGGCAGATCAAGGAACGGCCCCTTTGAATTGTGCAGGAGCACTTCCAGAGCGGCCTTTTCCGCGGATTTTATGAATTGTTTGTCTTTCGAGGTCATTTAATCTATACCTAGTTTATTCTGCACAATTTGAATGAATTTTTTTGCCACGACCCTGTAATCAAAATGTTCCACCACATGCTCTCTTGCAGCACTTCCCAAGGCTGTCCGTAGTTTTTCATTGCCCATCAGCAGGAGCATATACTTGGCAATTTCCTGTACATTGGCCCGGTAATCGACCGTTCTGGGGATATCGAACTCGATTGTTTGCTTGTTTTCAAACCCTGATTCTTTTCCCAAGATCACTTCTTTCACCACGATTTTTTGTGCCACCTCCGCGAGAAAGGCTGTTTTTTCATGTAATAGGGTATCCAACATTCCCATGGCCTTGATCCCAATAACGGGTTTTCCGCAAGCACCCGCCTCCACCTGGGGCATACCGAACCCTTCAAGACGTGAAGGGGCCGCATAAATATCACATGCACCAATGAGATACGGCATGAAATTTCTGGAAACGGTATTTGTGGCGTAGGTAACATTCTTTTCAATGCCTAAATGGGTGGCCATTTCCAGATCTAGGAGGTTCTGGGCCTTGGATCTCGGTTGTGGCCACACTTTACAGACGTATTTCCAATCAGGGGCCTTGGCATCAATGATAGACAAGGCCTGCATGACTTCTTGCGCGCCTTTTGAAGCGGCATCGCCACCAACGGTCAAGATCATTAATTGGTCCGGGGGAATACCCAGTGATTCACGTACCGCTACAATTTTAGGATCATTTTTGTCAAAAGGGATAAAAGATGTGGTATCACAACCAACGGGCAGCACCTCGATAGTTGAGGCCTTTATGCCATCCCTCACATACATTTCCTTGACCCAGTTGGAGGTAACCAGGATTAAGGGCAAATCGTTCAGTACCTCTTGGTAGTTAGCAATGTAACCATCGGCAACCAACCAAGGAATGGGCACAACTCCATACCGTTGGGGGTGCAGTACCAATTGGGGGGTATGGCCCCAATAACCAATGCCCACCACCACATCGGGCTCGAACCATCTGTAATACCATTCTTTTTCCTGGGCCGATTCAAAATGGACCGCATGTGCGTCCACGCCAAGTTCCAGAAGCCCCCGATAAAGCAGGTCGCCCTGTGTCGCAAGACCACCGGGAGAAGGTGGATAATCGTAAAGAACCAGAACTTTCATGTTTTAGATCTTAAGTGGATTCTTGTTGAATTCCCTCGTGTTCCAACCATTTTTGGACATCTCTTCGATCATCAAATTTCCAAAAAGCTTCTTCCTTAGGTGTTGTTTTCGCTTCAAACCCTGTTTTCTCAAAACCGTATACTTCAGTAATTATCCTGTACTTTTCCTTCCAAATGGATTCTGGAAGTGTTTGATAAATATTTGCAGCCCTTATCGCCTGGGGATAGTATTTTTTGTTTCCATCTTCAAAAGCAAATGTCCACAGTTCATCCGTGGAAATTTTTTGTTCGTTCCATAACTCGATAACCGCCCTTCCAATTTCTTCATGGCGCAAATGTCGTGTATATTCACCTGTAGGACTGTGGGTTAGGACAAGATCAAATGTCCGCTTCGGAAATAGGTCCAAGATGGCCTTTTTTACCAAATTTTTGTTCAATGGCCGTTGCTCTACACCATCGTCCATATTGCCCATAGCCCCCTGAGCTTTATAAACTGAAAGGGCTTTTTTGAATTTTGGGCTGCGGTCCCGGTCCGTTTTCCTGCATAGACAGGCAATGAACCAATCATGTTCAGGATGCATTAATAGGGTACCTCCACACCACAAGGTTTCATCATCGGGATGGGCAACGATTACCAAGATGTTCTTTTTCTCCATGGTTTTGAGTGTTTTCATTGAGCAATTGGTTTTATTCCATTTTCGTTTTTTTGGTGAATGGCAATACTGTGCCGGCCATTTCCCCGATAATGTTTACCAGTTCACTGCCCGTGGGTACCACTATTTTGGCGTTCGTCTGTAAGGAGGTTTCCACGGCCTGCAGTTTTCTTAAAATCTGAGCATTCCCGATAAAGAACTTGTCTGCTGCCTCGTTTACGAGCTTTATGGCCTCGGCCTCGCCTTCGGCCCGCTCCCAGCAGGTCGCGACGAAAGCGTTGAGGGCGGGATTGACCTGCTCGATGCGCGTTCGGCACGCGGCCAGCAGCTCGCGGGGCGAGACCTTCTTGCCGCCGATCAGGCGGCGCAGCTCGATCGCGGTCAGATCGCACAGCTCGCTCATTGGGCGTTTCCCTCCCGGCTCGACGCGGCTTGCCCGGCATGGCGCGCCATGCGAGACAACCGCCATGACGGATCACGTGGTCATCGTCGGCGCCGGGCAGGCCGGGGCGCAGACCGCCATCAGCCTGCGCCAGCTGGGCTTTCCCGGGCGCATCACCCTGCTCGGCGACGAGCTCTTCCCGCCCTATCAGCGCCCGCCGCTCTCGAAGAAGCTCATGACCGGCGAGATGGACGTCGAGCGGACCTACATACGCTCGCACGCCTACTACGCCAAGAGCGGGGTGGATCTCGTGCTCGGGACGCGGATCGCCGCAATCGAGCGCGCGCGGCGCGTCGTGCTGTGCGACGACTTCGGCGATGATCGCCGCGGCCTCGGCGTAGGAAATACGGGTCGGGAAGTTGCTCATCAGGTTTCAAGGCCTCCGGTTTCAACGCCGGCGTCGGCCAGGTCCTGCGGGGTCACGCCGGGCGCCACCTCGAACCAGACGGTGTCCTCCAGCTCCTGGATCCGGGGGAGGTCGTCGGGGGTCAGGTCGATCAGGCGGGGTTCGTCGCTCACCGGGCCAGTCTGGGGCCGGACGTCCGAGGTGCGCCACCGGATTTCTCGGCCCGACCGCATACCTCTAGGGTCCCGCTGTGCCCCCGACCCGCCACGGCAGCGTGCCCGCCGTCCTCGCCGTCTTCGCCGGGCTGGCCCGGCATGGGAAGCGGGAACGGGAAATTCTCGAAGCCGGGAATGGCGCGCAGGGTCCGGCGCGTGGTGGGCACGCGCGGCGCCCACCTGCCCTGGTCGTTCGAGGTCGTAGACGATCCGACGCCGAACGCTTTCGCGCTCCCGGGCGGCCCGATCTTCATCACCCGCGGCCTGCTCGGCGTGATGAACTCGGAGGCCGAGCTGGCCTCGGTGCTGGCCGGTCTGGACTGGCTGGCGGCCCACACCCGCTTGCCTCTCGTGGTCAAGGGCATCATGG
>CALDPL010000055.1 GCA_937911965.1 uncultured Allomuricauda sp.
TCATGGTGTAAATATGGAATTTTTTATTTACACCCACGGTATTCAACATAGACCCTCTAAAAAGAGATAATGTCTCAGGAAAATTTGATTTTGAAAACCCAAGTGATATAGTTGGAAAGAGTGTTATTCTTTTTGATGATATATTTGATAGCGGAGCGACAATAAAAGAAATCGGGAATGTGCTCACAGGTATGGGTGCTCGAAAAATTGCACCTTTGGTCATTGCCAGAACCGTTGGTGGAGATATCAAAGCATAAGGATATGGACAAAGAATTATCATATTGGACGGCATTTGCCCATGTGCCCCAAGTAAAAACGAAAAAGAAAAATGAAATTGTTGTTCGTCTATTCGAACAAGGCAATTCAATTATTGACTTCTTTCATTTGGAACTCTCCGATTGGAAAAATGATTTTGGGTTAACCGATTCGGAAACACAGTTATTCAAGGAGACCTACTCGGAGCTTTCAAATTATGCCTTCATGGTAGAGGACTTATTGGAACAGGGTTACAGCATACTTCCAATTACATCAAAGGAATACTCGCCAACTTTGAAAAAAAATCTAGGTCGCTCATTTTCACCACCGGTTCTATACACCAAGGGAAACCTTAATTTGATGAAACAGAAATCCATCGCAATTGTGGGTTCAAGAAAAGCAAATGACAGCTCGCTCATATTCACTGACAATGTTGCCAAAAAAGCTTCCAATGAATTCAAGGTTGTAGTAAGTGGTTTTGCCAAAGGGGTCGATCAACAGGCATTGGAATCCGCTCTAAGGCATAATGGGCAAAGCATCATAGTCTTGCCTCAGGGGATTTCCACTTTCAATTCCGGATTTAAAAACTACTACAGACAAATTATAGAAGGGGATGTACTTGTTTTGAGTACGTTCTATCCAAAATCCCCTTGGAGTGTTCAATTCGCCATGGCCAGAAACCCAATAATCTATGGACTGGCCTCTGAAATATATGTTGCCGAGTCAAGTGCAAAGGGGGGAACATGGTCCGGTGTAATGGATGGACTCAGAAAGGGAAGAACAATTTATGTCCGTAAACCCAACCCAAGAGAAAAGAATGCAAATGAACTATTGATTTCCAAAGGGGCCAAGGCTGTTGATGAAATGGGTGATTTTATTGAATATGTAATGTCCGAGAATCCAAACTCGATGGTTTCTGAACCTGAAACTCATTCCAGTGGGACAGAAAGCAAAATCATTGACTTGCTGAGAAGGGGAGCATTTGACTCAAAATCGATTGTGGAAAAGCTTGGAATAAATTGGTCTGCAAGAAAGGTGACCTCCTATTTGAAAAAACAAGATGAGGTAGAAACAATAAACAGCAAACCCCTGAAATTCATACATAGAGACCGATTGGAAAGTCATCAAACTACTTTATTCTAGAAAAAAATGAAGGTCGATATGGAATGAATTCATAATTTACCTATCCAGGACCCTTTTTTAAACCTCAATCCATAAGAGTCAATAAAAACAGCGGACCCATGGCAAACAATCGTGAAATTGAACTGAGTGGATTGCAACTCTATGCCCTATTGGGTCCTTCCTGGGAAGAGAGTATCGAATTGATGTTGACCAACATTTACTGCGGGTGTCACACAAAGGAGATTCGAATGGTCGACCATAAGGCCTATTTGGACGGTTTCAATGACATCATCCTAAGAGGCAATTGCAGTGCATGCCAATCCAAGGTAGCACGGGTCATGGAGACCGGGGAGCGAGAGGGTATTGATAAAATTGCAGCTTCAATTCGGAAACTGAACAGGAAATAAATCCTAAATCGCCCCAAAGAATCCCCATCAAATGGGAAAATTTCCCCAACAACGGCCCCCAAGCCATTTAAATCGATCCGTCAAAAACATTTCATTTACCCTTCAAGTCCAATAGGCTAACTTCTTAACCTACAGTTGGGTAAATTACAACTGATTGGCGTAAGTTACAACCAAAATTAATTGGTCAACCCAACTCACTGTTTTAAATTGTGCCCGTAAAAACGTATTGATCCATCCCGGTCCAGGAAATGGGGTTCTGCTTCCCCAGTCAAAGGGACCGAGGGAATTTCAATACCCCAAACCACCAATCTTAAAATGAAAAAGGGAAAGAAAACCAAACGACTGTATCCTTACAATGGAGTAGTATTCGCCAAAAGATTGAAAAACGCCCGGCTCAGGTCCGGCATGACCCTGGTCGAACTGGCATCGGCCATTGACCATCTGGCCAGCCCGGTCTCACTTTCCAAATATGAGAACGGGAAAGCAATGCTCAAGGCAGGCACCTTTTATTTCATCTTCAAGGCCCTGGATACCTGCCCGAACGATTTTGTAAAACCCTTTCGGGAAGATATGGGGAACATGGAATTCAGGAAGTCCCTAGGTCTTGGAGTCCTAAAAAGCGATATGTTGGAACAACAAGTGGCCTATGCCCTGGAACGCTATTTGGATATAGAGGAGATTCTGGAAATCGACAGTTCCTTTCACAATCCCATTGAGGGGACCGCGGTTTCCAATATGGAGGAGGTCAACCGAGCGGTATATGACCTCAGGCAGGCATGGGAACTGGGGATGAACGCCCTGCCCGATGTCACGGAATGCCTGGAGGCCAAGGGGATCAAGATTGTGGAAACAACAGTGGACCCGTCCTTGGACGCCTTGGCCTGTTGGGCGGGCGGGAAGTTTCCCCTTATTGCGGTGAACAAGGAGCTGCCGCTCTATGAAAAACGCCTTGTCATGCTGCGTGAACTCGGTCACCTGCTTTTGGATTTTGCCCAGGGCATGAACGAAAGGGAGGTGGAACGGTTCAGTCTGGACTTTGCCAGCGCCCTATTGATTCCCTTTGAGACCTTTTCCCGGGAAATGGGATCCTCCAAAAGGAATGCCGTCAGCATCCCCGAGCTCTTGATCCTCCAGGAAACCTATGGGATTCCTACAGGGGCTATATTGGACCGGGCCCTGGCCTTGGGATCGATCGGTCGAAGGGAACATGCAAGAATCAAAAATCACCTGCCGTCCCAAGCCAGTGGGAAGGAACCCTATGGGCTTCAAATCAAGGAAGGATCGAAACGGTTCAAACAATTGGTCCTCCGGGCCGCATCCGAGGAGCTGATAGACCTTGTCGAAGGCGCCAGTTTTCTGAATGTCGAAATTGATGAATTCAATGAAGAATTCATCGTCCCATGAGTTATGGGCAACGATTCCCCTGAACCTGTACCCATTGATTCAAGGTATGGGAGTTGCTTTTTAAAAGGTTCTGGGATGCTTTGCCCTATTCTCAAAACATTTAAAAGAATAACACTATAAAGTAATAAAACCTCATTATATTAAAAATATAAGCACAATAAAGTTGTAAATATTTCATGCATTGATTAATTTGTAAAGGAGTTCAAAGACTTGGGCGATGCCTACTTCGAAGCCCATGGGCATTTCGGTGGGATTGCCCTTTAGTATTGGTTCGAACAGCACGCATCATGAAAAGTCCAAACACAGGCAAGGAAATGTCACTGCATCTTGAACGGAAGACCTTGGTGTTCCGAAAGGAGGAATTTGAGTACTTCCACAGGGGCTATTTGTGTCGTGACAGTGGGGAGACCTTTACCGACACCGCTTTGGCGGGATTAAACCTCAGGCAGGTCTACAATCAGTACCGTTCCAAATACGGCATTCCCTTTCCGGATGAGATCCGGGGATTTCGGCAGACCTATGGGCTCTCGGCCGGAATGATGTCCCGGGTCCTGGGCCTGGGGATCAACAGCTATAGGAACTATGAACAGGAAGAGGTCCCCAGTTTGGCCAATGCCAACCTGATCCATACCGTATCGAAAAATGTGGAAAACTTGAGGATGCTGGTGGACCTGAACCGGGAATTGACCCCCCGTGAAAAAGCCCGGTTGTACAAAAGAATCAGATCCGTAGAGGATCGAAATCGGGAAAATGCGGACGACAGGAAATTTGTGGAGCTCCTCTTCGAGGGGAGTTCACCCAGCTGCTTTACCGGCTACCGCAAACCCAATATGGAAAAACTCTTGGGAATGATCGTATTCTTTGCGGAGAAGATGAAACCCTCGGAAACCATGATGGGCCAATTGTTGTTCTATGCGGACTTTGCGCATTATCGGCAGACGGGGTATTCCATCAGTGGGGCCCAGTATCTGGCACAAAGCTTTGGTCCCATGCCCCTCCGTTATGGAGGCTTGTTCGATTATGCGGATAGCAGGGAATATATATCCATTGAGGTGGACGATATGGGCCAAGGGTACTTGGGCAAGTACCTGCACAAAGGACCCCTTCATGAACCCAGACCGGGGGTGTTCACCTCCAGGGAACTGAAGACCTTGGATTTTACATTCAATGGATTCAAGGGAACCAATGCCCAAAAGATCATGGAACACAGCCACGGGGAAAAGGCATGGATTGAGAATAAGGGACAAAAACAGCTCATCGATTACAGCTATTCCTTTGATCTGCTCCACGTCTGATCGACCGGCGTATTGAAGGGATGGGATTAACAATAACAAAACAAAGCAGTATGTATATAGTACGGGAACCAAAGAAACAAAAGGGGACAATCGGCAGAAACATCAAGTTTATCCGGGAAGTCAGGGGATACAGCCAAGCGGGCCTGGCCAGGGAACTGGGCATTTCCCAACAAAACGTATCCAAGATCGAACGTTCGGGTTCCGTGGATTCGGACCACCTTAAGGCCCTGTCCAAGGCATTGGGGGTCACTCCAACATTTGTGTTGAATTGCGGGGACTTGCTAACGGAATTCCTTGACGAACATTTCCAGGAATACGTCAAGTACAATGTAAAGACACCCAAAAATGAGGTATTCTCTCGCGCCTTGGATCAGGTCATTGAACTCTATGAACGCCTTATCCAGACCGAAAGGGACAAGGTGGCCCGTTTGGAAAGTTTGTTGGATCGGAATGATCTCAAGGAATTCTCTTGGCCTTATGCGATAATGAGGACGGCTTGATTATTTTGGTGATGTACAAAACTTTTATAAAACGTATAATGGAAAATATAAATGGCAGAATGATATTACAGGCGATTAAAGAATCTGATTATGTTTTGATTACGACCCAAAATAAGCTTTCACTTCCAATAATACGAAGGCTATACAAAAAAATGATAAATGGAATAAAATTTGATGATATAAAGGTCGTTGATGCTTGTATTATAGATGGCCATCATAGATTTGTAAGTTCATTGTTGGCAAATATTAAACTGGATGAGGCTAAATCTTCCAAAACCGGTGCTACGATTGAATATAGATGGGAAGAAGTTGAATTTGTCGAGTAAGAATGGGATACCCCGGAAAAAATTCTAAGACTGAATGAGTTGGATGCTGAATTCAATAAGATGCCTATAGAAAAAATAATTGAGTTCACAAAATAAGTTTATAGATTTGCAATATGTTACTGTACTTGGACATAGATGGTGTAATGGTTCCAGCCAATTCTTGGAAAAGACCGGAGTTGTTGGAGGATGGCTTTCCTGTATTTAGTTCCAAGGCGGTTAAGTCACTAAATAAAATCATTTCCAATTCAAATGCAGATATTGTATTGACCACCTCCAATAAGCATATGTATTCTCTAAGGAATTGGAATGATATTTTTAGTCGTAGAAACATCAATGTTAATAAAATATCCAGACTTCCTAGAAACACTGGTCATTTGTGTAGAAAAGAAGAATTAATTCATTGGTTCAATAACGATGAAAGCAAAAAAGATTTCTTAATTATAGACGATGATAAATCCTTGAATGGATTGCCTGAATATTTAAAAAGTAAATTGATACAAACCAGTGGTTCAGTTGGCTTAACAGAACATTTGGCTGATGAAGCATTAAAAAAAATCGAAAAATTAAGGCTTGTCGGTTAACGTATGGCCTCGGGTACGGCCCCTCCTTCTTATTCCAGATTGGCCCTGAAGAAAGTCAAACTATCGGATTTCGTTTTTTTGTCCTTTTCCAAGTGACGACATTTAATTTATAGCCTGTAGCCTTCGGATAAACCAGAGTGGTCCAAAATGTCCGTGTTTTTAATTCTATTCAGATACAGAACACACTTAATATAAGAATATTTACCCACCCATTCACCTAAAGTTATCCATTGGTTTTATGTTGATTTACAGGTAAATATTAAATTCAAATCCTGTATAAATTCAAAATCGTCCATCCATTTAATATCCATATTATC
>CALDPL010000056.1 GCA_937911965.1 uncultured Allomuricauda sp.
CCTCCACTATGGGGCGTACCTCATCTTCAGAGGCAATGGGAAAGACCGAGCCAAAGAATTTGCTCTTGCGTTCTTTGTACAGGACCTCCGGGGAGACCCTTGCCACGGTCAGGTATACATCTTCGTCCTCCATCAGAACAAAGCTACCAATATTATACCAAGTACGGCCAGGACCACCCCGCCCCAGTTTTTTTGGCTCAAGTGTTCCCGGAACAGGACTATGGCCAGCAGGGTGGAAAACAGGACCACCCCCACATTGTTGAGGGTAAAGGTTGCGGCGCTGTTGAACCGATCCCAGCGCAGGGCCCGGATCAAAAAGAAAATCGAAAAAAAGTTGGGGACCCCCAGGATGATTCCCCCAAGAACATCCCTGGGGGCGAGTTTCATTGGTTTTTTCAGGGATCTGATCCCGACAAAGACCAACCCGCTCAGGGCGGCACAACCAAATACCATGGCGGAGAACAGGGGGATCTCCGCCTCACTCAAATGTCGGTGCTCAAAATACTTGATACTGGCATCGATGACGCCCGAACCTAGAAAGACCAAAAGGGGAAGCAGCAATTGTTTGAACCCGATCTTGATTCCACCTTCCTTGAGGGAGGCCAGGTAAACGGCGGTCAGGGCCAAAAGGATCCCGATGCCCTGCAAAAGGGACAGCCGGTCCCCATAGAGGAAGACCCCCAGCAATACGGGAATGGCAAGGGACATCTTTGTGGCCACGGAGGTCACGGAAACCCCCACCCTTTGGGAGGTGATGGCCATTAGGTTGAAGATACAGATGAACAGCACGCCCATGGCCGGGGGGCCCCATGCCCAGGAAGCTTCCACGATCTGTCCCGGGTCCACCTTCCCCTCATAGAGAAAGAGTCCGACCGTACAGGCCGTGATATAATTGAAGATGATGGCATTGAGGGTCTGGACCCGCATAGGTTCGAACCCTTTGAATATTATAAATATAAGGGAGGAGCTCAGAATGCTCAAGGCCAGGTCGATCATGGGTTCAGGCGGGTTTTGAGTTGGGTTATGTCCTCCCTGCCCAATTGCAGGTTCCACACTTGGATCCCCAATTGTGCGGCAGCATCGGTATTTTCGGCCAAGTCGTCCACAAAGAAGGTCTCTCCCGCTTTGAGCCGGTTCCGGTCCAGTACAAATTCAAAGATTTCCCGATCGGGCTTGCGCATGCCCATTTCATGGGAGAGGTAAAAGACGTCAAAGGCGTTTTTGAACCTTTGGAACCGTTCCGTGCCCATCCGGTCCCTGACGTGTTGCATATGGAGTTCGTTGGTGTTGCTCAGCAACAACAACCTATAGCGTTTCTGTCGGGCCAAATCCTCAAGAAATTCCAGTCGGTGTTCCGGAAAGTCCAACAGTATGGAATTCCAGGCACGGACCAAAAATTCCCTGGGAGCCTTTGGGAACTGCAGGGAGACCCTGTCCAAGAATTCAGGGGTGGCCACGGTCCCCCTTTCGTATTGGTGAAACAGTTCCATCAGCTCTGGGGAAATGGATTCAAAACCATAGTCCATCATGGCCCGGGCCGTGGCCCCTTTGTCCAGGTTGATGAGCACATCGCCAAAATCCAGAATTATGTTCTTAATCATTTCTGTATATGGATAGGGTATCGTCCAATATATATTGTATGTCGGTGGGCGTTCCAACGACCTTTGGTGCGGGCGTGCCTTTTTCAAACCGGTTGGGTCCACGGAAGACCCTGGCTTCGTCCCACAGCCCATCCTCCAGAAAGGATTGCAGGGTCTTTCCCCCTCCTTCAACCAAGACACTGCCGATCGATCTCCGGTACAGGAGCTCACAGATTTGGGGGGGCAACGGCCTTGAAAAATCCACGGTTTCATAGGTCGGTGCCCCCCCGAGGTCCTTGGGGAGATCCCCCTGGGTCAACACCAGGGTTTGGACCGAGCCGTCCAGCACATGGGAATGGGCCGGAATTTTCAACTCCCGGTCCAGGACGATCCGTATGGGGTCCTTGCCGGCCCAGTCCCGAACGGTCAATTTTGGGTCATCCTCCAAAACGGTCCCGGTTCCCACCAGGATCGCCTGTTCCTCACTGCGCCATTTATGGACCAGTTGTTTGGATTGGGCGTTGCTGATCCAATAGGGCCGGGGAGACCCTGCTTTAAGGGCCTTGTCCGGGGCGATGAAGCCATCCTGGGTCTCGGCCCATTTCAGGATGATATAGGGCCGCTTTTTTTCGTGCAGGCAGAGAAAACGCCTATGGTGTTCCCTGCATTCCTTCTCCAGGATCCCCACCTTGACCCTGCAGCCCGCGGCCTGCAGTTTTGCGATGCCCTTGCCCGCCACCTTTTCGTGGGGGTCCCGGATCCCTATGTACACTTCGGGAATTCGGTGCCTTAGGATCAAATCCACACAGGGGGGTGTTTTTCCAAAATGGGAGCAGGGTTCAAGGCTGACGTATAGGGAAGCCTCGCTGAGCAATTCCTTGTTCCGAACCGATTCGATGGCGTTCACCTCGGCATGTGGACCCCCGTATGGACTTGTGAACCCCTCCCCGACAATGCGGCCCCCATGGACCACCACGCAGCCGACCATGGGGTTGGGAGCGGTGGTACCCAAGCCCTTTTTGCCCAATTCCAGGCAACGGAGGATATATTTTTGGTGTATATTCACCGAGCAAAAATAGAACAATATAACAGTTGTGAATTGCTTTCAGACCCCTAAATTAGGTAGTAATTGGCAACAGGGATTTTGAGTTGAAAAAGAATATCATTATGGGAGTTGTGAAAATCCGGGAAATCACCCCGGGGGACAACAAGGAGGTCGCCCGCTTGGTACGCGAAGTGCTGGTGGAACTGGGGGTGCCCAAAATAGGCACGGCCTATGCGGATAGCACCTTGGATGACATGTTCGCCCAGTCCAGGCTTCCCGGGACGGCATACTTTGTGGTCGAGGAGGATGGGAAGATCTTGGGGGGCGCTGGAATCGCTCCCTTGGAGCAGGGCGGGGAGCAGATTTGTGAGCTCCAAAAAATGTATTTTTCAAAAGAGGCCCGGGGGCGTGGAATAGGCTCAAAAATGATGGAAACCTGCCTGGAAAGGGCCCGGGAATTCGGATATGCACAATGTTATTTGGAAACCCTGCCCTATATGGAGGCCGCACAAAGGCTGTATAAAAGGTACGGTTTTGGGCCACTCGATGCCCCCATGGGAAATACGGGCCATTTTTCCTGTACCGTTTGGATGTTAAGGGACCTGTGATGCAACTCAGGACGATCAAGGATATTTTCCACAAGGAACTCAATGGGCTTTATCCCAAGGAAGAGGTGGACTCCTTTTTCCACAGTTGTG
The DNA here is from genome assembly GCA_937911965.1 of uncultured Allomuricauda sp. GTDB lineage: Bacteria > Bacteroidota > Bacteroidia > Flavobacteriales > Flavobacteriaceae > Flagellimonas. Next base: position 3,324 of record CALDPL010000056.1, read on the forward strand.
TGGAACACTATTTGGGCATGGAACGCTTTGTACTGGCCCTTCGCCCGGATCTGGTGCTGACCAAGGAGGAGGAATCGCCCTTTTTTGCGGCCTTGGCCCAACTGCGTTTGGAAAGGCCCATCCAATATATCCTGGGCGTGGCCCATTTTATGGGTCTCGGGTTCAAGGTCAATGAAAATGTGCTCATTCCCAGGCCTGAAACCGAGGAATTGGTGCAATGGATCCTGGACGACCATGGGGATCGGGGGGAGCCCCTGGAAATCCTCGACATCGGAACCGGCAGCGGATGCATTGCCATATCCTTGGCAAAGCAACTTCCCCGGGCCCGGGTACACGCCCTGGACATTTCCGAAAAGGCCTTGGAAGTGGCAGGGGAGAATGCCGCTGCCCATGGGGTGGACATCCATTTTATGCAAGGGGACATCCTGGGTCCCTGGGATCTGGGACATTCCCTTCCAAAACTTGACCTTATCGTTTCCAATCCCCCCTATGTCCGGGAGTTGGAAAAGGAACAGATGAGAAACAATGTAAAGGAACATGAACCCGCACTGGCCCTGTTTGTGCCGGATGGGGATCCCCTGGTCCACTATGACGCCATTGCACGCCATGCCCATGGGCGGTTGGGGGAAGCCGGGCAGTTGTATCTGGAGATCAACCAATTTCTGGGAAAGGGGACAAAAAGACTTTTGGGGGAACACAATTTTTCGGAAATTGAGCTGCGAAAGGACCTATATGGTAATGATAGGATGCTAAAGGCCAAAAAAAAGTGAATGGATAGTGTATCGGTTTTTTGCGGGAGCAGTGAAGGAAATGACGAAAATATCGTGGAAGCTGCCCGTGAACTGGGGCGAGTGCTCAGCGGCAATGGGATCACCCTGGTATACGGGGGGACCAAGGTCGGTCTGATGGGGGCCCTGGCCGATTCCACCCTGGCGGGCCACGGCAGGGTCATCGGGGTGATCCCCGATTTTTTGAAGGCCAAGGAAATCCTTCACGGGAATCTGGACCAAACCATTGTGGTGGAGAGCATGCACCAGCGCAAGATGAAAATGCACGAGCTTTCCCAGGGCGTCATTGCCCTTCCCGGAGGCTTTGGGACTTTGGAGGAGTTGTTTGAAATGACCACCTGGGGCCAGTTGGGACTGCACTTCAAACCAATCGGCCTGTTGAACACCGGCGGATTTTTTGATCCCCTATTGGTTTTTTTGGACTCCATGGTCGCCAAGGGATTTCTAAAAGCCGAGAACCGCAAAATGCTCCTGGTGGATGATTCCTCCACAGCACTATTGGCCAAAATGGAAGCCTATCGTCCATCGTACGTCCCAAAATGGATCAATAAAGCACAGACCTAGATGAGCGACATACAAAAGAGAATAGCTGCCCTAAGGGAGGAACTCGACCGGCACAATCACAATTACTATGTATTGGACACCCCAACCATATCCGACTATGAGTTCGATATGAAGCTTGAGGAACTCAGCGGTCTGGAACGGGAACACCCGGAATTTTACGACCCTGCCTCCCCAACGGTCCGGGTAGGGGGGGCGGTCACCAAGAACTTCAAGACCGTGGCCCACCAATGGAGGATGTATTCCCTGGACAATTCCTATTCCAAGGAAGACCTGGAAGATTGGGAAAAACGGATCCAGCGCATTTTGGGGGACGCCGACCTGGAATTCAGTTGTGAGCTAAAATACGACGGGGCCTCCATTAACCTGACCTATGAAGAAGGCCGCTTGGTCCGGGCGGTTACACGCGGGGACGGCTTCCAAGGGGACGATGTGACCGACAACGTCAAGACCATTCGATCGGTCCCCTTGCAATTGAAAGGGGATTACCCCCCAAAATTTGATATCCGAGGGGAGATCATCCTGCCCCTGGAGGGCTTTGCCAAAATGAACCGGGAACGTTTGGATGCCGGGGAGGATCCCTATATGAACCCACGGAACACCGCGGCGGGCAGTATAAAATTACAGGACAGTGCCCTGGTGGCCCAAAGGCCTTTGGATTGCCTTTTGTACGGAATAGTCGGGGAAAATTTGGGAATTTCCACCCAATTCGAAGCCTTGGAAAAGGCCCGCTCCTGGGGGTTCAAGGTGCCCGAGGTGGCCCAACTCTGCAAATCCACTGCCGAAGTGATGCAGTTCGTGGAGCATTGGGATGAAAATAGGCATACCCTTCCCTATGAGACCGATGGTGTGGTGGTCAAGGTCAACAGCATTCAACAACAGGAGGAGCTCGGGCATACCGCGAAATCCCCCCGTTGGGCCATGGCCTATAAGTTCACCACAGAACAGGCCTCCACGATCATGGAGAAGATCAGCTATCAGGTGGGCCGTACCGGGGCCATCACCCCGGTGGCAAATCTAAGGCCGGTCCTTTTGGCGGGGACCACGGTCAAGAGGGCCTCCCTTCACAATGCCGACCAGATCGCGAAATTGGATGTCCGTGAAGGGGATACGGTCTTTGTGGAAAAGGGGGGGGAGATCATTCCCAAGATCGTTGGGGTGGACCTTGAAAAGCGCAAGGAAGGCTCCCTGCCCACCCAATATATCGACCAATGTCCCGAATGCGGTACGCCCTTGGTCCGAAAACCGGGGGAGGCCCATCATTTTTGCCCCAACGAAACGGCCTGTCCCCCACAGATCACCGGCCGCATCCAACATTTCATTTCCCGCAAGGCCATGGATATCGAAGGACTGGGCAGTGAAACGGTGGAACTGCTCTACAAACAGGGGTTGATCGCCAACTATGCCGATCTCTACACCTTGACGGTCGAACAGCTGTTGCCCCTGGAGCGCATGGCCGAGAAATCGGCGGAAAACCTGGTCAAAGGCGTGGAAGCTTCCAAGAACATTCCCTTTGAACGCCTGCTCTTCGCCCTGGGCATTCGGTTTGTGGGGGAGACCGTGGCCAAGAAATTGGCCTTGGCCCATGGGGACATCGATGCCCTGATGGCCTCCTCAAAGGAAGAGTTGATGGCCGTGGATGAAATTGGGGAACGCATTGCGGAGAGCGTGCTTGCCTTTTTCGCCGAGGCCTCCAACCGAGAAATCGTGGAACGTCTAAAATCATATGGCCTGCAATTTTCTTTGTCCGAGTCACGGGCACAGCCCCGATCGGACAAATTGAAAGGACAGGTTTTTGTGGTCTCGGGGGTTTTTCAGCGTATGGGCCGGGAAGAACTGAAAGGGATCATCGAGGACCACGGGGGCAAGGTGGCCTCATCCATATCCTCCAAGACCGGCTATGTGGTGGCTGGGGACAATATGGGACCCAGCAAGAAGGTCAAGGCTGAATCCCTGGGCATTCCCATTCTGGGAGAAGAGGAATTTCTGCAACTGTTGGAACAATGATCCCGGCATCCCTTGAATACTTTAAGGAAAGTCTGGGAGGTCAAGCCCCGCCCGGGAATTGGCCGGATGCCCTTAAGGCCCTATGGCATATCTACAAAGGGGATTGGGAGGCCTCCCACAACATTGCACAGGAGCTGGATTCCCAAATGGGGAGTTGGATCCATGCCCACCTCCATCGCAGGGAAGGGGACCGTTGGAATGCGGGTTATTGGTACAATAGGGCCGCAAAGGAGTACCCCCGAAATTCCCTTGAAGAGGAACTCGAGCTCTTGGTCAGGGCCAATGTGGAAGAAGGCCCCCTTTGACCTAGACCACTATGGATATTCCTTCGGCCGATGCGTTTTTATCGGCATCCAGATAGAAGTCGATCCGTCCGAGATTGATGCCATAGCATCCCACTTGGTTTACCAATACGGAGTTTCCATTCTTGTTGTGGTGCACTTCGGGCCGGTCCAAAAAGGTATGGGTATGTCCTCCGATGATCAGTTGGGTGTGCTCGGTGGCCCGGGCCAATTGGATGTCCGAGGGACGGTCCGGCTCCGGGTAGGCATGGCCCAGATGGGAAAGGCAGATGATCAGCCCACAGTTTTCCTCTTCCTTGAGAAGGCGTTCCATATCCCGGGCGATTTCGAAAGGATCCAAATGGACGGTCTCCCCATACATGCGTTTGGTCACCAAACCTTCCAGTTTGATTCCGATTCCATAGACCCCGATCTTCACCCCGTCCAGGACAAAGACCCTATAGGGTTTTATGAGCCCGTTCAAGGGCGTATTGGAAAAGTCGTAATTGGCCGAGACAAAATCGAATCCGGCGTGTGGCATTTGTACCAATAGCCCGCCGACCCCATTGTCAAAATCATGGTTGCCCAGGGTCGCGGCATCATAGCCGAGTTTGCTCATCAATTTGAATTCCAGTTCCCCTCCGTAAAAGTTGAAATAGGGAGTGCCCTGGAAGATGTCCCCGGCATCGAAGAGCAGGGTATTGGGGTTCTCTTTGCGGATACGGTCCACCAGGGTGGCCCGACGGGCCACTCCTCCCATATTCGAAAACTCTGGATGGGTTTCGGGAAAGGGATCGATATGGCTGTGCACATCATTGGTGTGCAGGATCGTGATATGCTTCTTGCCAAAATTGGAACAGGAAGCCAGAGAGAATCCTCCAAGTCCCACCATGGCCGATGCCGCGGTCGTTCCGGTTATAAAATTCCTTCTCTTCATCATTCTCTCTCCTGGATAAATCGATCGTCCACCCGGGCCCTTAGGGTATCCTTCTTCCCAAAGTGGTCGATCAGGGCGTTGCGCAATAAGTAGTCGATAGGGGTCACGGATACCATTTCATCGAAAAAACCGATGCTGGGACCACCGTTGACCAGATAGTCGGAGGTGGCCACAAAATAATTGCGGTTCTCGTCAAAGGGTTTTCCCTGTATGTCCACGGATTCCAAACCTCCATTTTTGTCCAATACGATCTGGATCCCTGAAATGGGGTTGCCCTCCCGGGACTTGGCCAGAAAATCGATCAGATCCAACATGGCCGTGCCATTGAGCTCCACCACCACGATAAAATTCTCAAAGGGCATGACCTCATAGGCATTGCGGGCGGTCACGGGCCCCGCCGGGATGATGGACCGCAATCCCCCCTGGTTCAATACCACAAAATCCAGTTCCAGGCCGGTCCTTCCCCTGAAAATGGGGGCCGTTTCCTCGAAAACGATGTCCGCGATCAAATTCCCGAGGGAAGTGTTCCACTTTCCGTCATCCAAAAGGAGGGGCTCGGGAGCCCGGGAAAGGGTGCTGTCCAATACCTGGTCGATCCTTTCCCTGTAGGGGGCGACAAAGCCCACAATGGAATCCGTCTGTGAAATGGTGGCATCAACGGTCAGTTGTTTGCCATGGATTTCGGTGAGTTTCTCCGGATTTCCTTTACAGGACAATAAAAAACAAAAAGTTACAATTGCAACAAATTGTTTAAATTTTAAATCATTCACCTTCCTATCTTTGTTAAGTCGTCTTGGTAGTTTATTTACCTTTGTAAAAATGCACAAAAATATGTTCATAAAGGGACTCCAAGAAAAATTTAAGATTAAATCCGGGCTTAAATATTTAAAGGGGGAAATGGAACGGCCCCAAGAGCCCGTTGGACGTGAAAAAGGGATCAAAAGCATTGGTTGCATCGTGGATGTGGACGAGTTCGACGGTCCGGAGGTCTTTTACGAACTTATAGAGGAGTTTTCACTCCGGCCCAATGCCATCAAGATTGTTGGATATAAGCGGGAACACGACAAGAATTCCCCCTATTCCATACAAATGTTCACCGATCGGGACCTGGGATGGAAGGGACAGATCGAAAATGGGTATGTATTGGAGTTCCTGAGTCGGGAATACGACCTCCTGATCAACTATTACCAGCAGGACAGCCTGATATTGAAATTGCTTTCGGTCCGGACGGCGGCCCGATTGAAAGTGGGACTGGGAGGCCAGGATCCCAAGATGAACGATTTGATCTTGAACATGCCCATGAAGGATTTCAAACTGTTCAAGAGCGAACTTAAAAAATATTTGAAAGTACTAAATGAACTATAGTATGGAACAGTTTAGCGGCACAGGGGTCGCCTTGGTAACTCCATTTGGACAGGACTCGTCCGTGGATGTCGGAGCTTTGGAAAGAATTGTGGAACACTGCATCCAGGGGGGGATCGACTATCTGGTGGTCCTTGGGACCACTGCGGAGGCCGTCACCCTCTCCAAGGAGGACAAACAACGGGTCATGGACGTGGTGGTCCGGACCAATGCGGGCAGGTTGCCCCTGGTGGTCGGGGTCGGCGGAAACCATACCGGGGCCGTACTTGCGGATCTGGAGCGCTTGGACCTTTCGGAATTCAGTGCGATCCTATCGGTATCCCCCTATTACAACAGGCCCACCCAAGAGGGAATATTTCAGCATTTCAATGCCTTGGCCGATGCATCCCCCAAACCGATCATCCTGTACAACGTGCCTTCCAGGACGGCCTGCAATATGTTGGCTTCTACCACTCTGAGGCTTGCACAGCACCCCAACATCATTGGAATCAAGGAGGCCAGCGGGGACCTGGGGCAGATCGACCAGATCATCTCGGGAAGGCCTGGGGGTTTCATGGTGATTTCCGGGGACGACCTAACGGCCCTGCCCACGGTATTGGCCGGGGGATCCGGGGTGATCTCCGTTCTGGGCCAGGGACTTCCGGCCCCCTTTTCCAAAATGATCCGCCTGGGCCTGGAGGGCAATGCCGGCGAAGCCTACCAGATCCATCACCGATTGAAGCCGCTGATGTCCATGATCTTTGAGGAAGGCAACCCGGCAGGGATCAAATCCGTACTCCAGGGGCAGGGCCTCTGTGGGACCCGGGTCAAGTTGCCGCTGGTCGAGGCCAGCCCGTCCCTACAGCAAAAAATACAGGGCTTTTTGAAGACCTTGGAACGGGCCCATGTTTAAATTTGGTTAAAAAAGCCCCCAAGGCTTTGGAGGATAAGGACAACATCCTATTTTTGAGCGGTAAAATCTTTTTTTAAATCCGTTCATTATCACTAATTTTGCAAAATGTTTTTAAAAATGAGGTCCATTCCCCTTTTTTTATTGGTCCTGCTATTGGCCACCTCCTGCAGTGAGTACCAGAAAGTGCTCAAGAACACGGATGTGAAGCCCAAGTATGACCTTGCCGAAAAGCTGTACAACGAAGGGGATTACAAACGGGCGATACGCCTGTTCGAACAAATAGCCCCCCAATATGTGGGCAAGCCCCAGGGGGAGCGGGTGATGTTCTTCTTTGCGGACAGTTATTTCAAGAACAGGGACTACTACCTCTCGGGATATCAATTCGAACGTTTTGTGAAATCCTACCCCAGGAGTGAAAAGGTCCAAGAGGCCAGCTTTATGGATGCCAAGAGCCATTATATGTTGTCGCCGGTGCACTCCCTGGACCAGACAGAAACCGACAAGGCCCTCTCCAAGCTTCAGGTGTTCATCAACACCTATCCCGATTCCGAATATTTTGACCAGGCCAATGCCCTGGCCGCGGAACTGACCACCAAGAAGGAGAAAAAGGAATTGGAAATAGCCAAGCAGTTCAATAAGTTGGGCGAGTTCAACCTGCCCATCCTGATTTCCGCCATCACGGCCTTGGACAATTTCATCTCGGAAAACCCGGGATCGATATACCGGGAGGAGGCCATGTACTACAGGATCGAGTCGGCCACCCATTTGGCCGTAAACAGTACCCCGGATAGAAAAAAGGAACGCTTGGAAGATGCCCTTGGGGCCTATAACAGTCTCATGCGAGAATTTCCGGAAGGTGAGTTCAAGGACAGGGCGGACGACCTGGCCGGGACCATCCAAAAGGAGTTGAACGCCTTTGAGCTTTCAAAATAAAGAACAGTTTTAAAAATAAGAGCTTCAGTATGCAAGATTTGAAGAACACAAAGGCACCGGTTTCCACGGTCACCTTGAACAGGAACGAGTTTGATGCCAAGACCGGCAACATTTACGAGGCCATTTCCATCGCTTCAAAAAGGGCCGTACAGATCAATTCCGATATCAAGAAGGAATTGTTGGAAAAGCTGGAGGAATTCGCCACGTACAGCGATAGCCTTGAAGAGGTCTTTGAAAACAAGGAACAGATCGAGGTCTCCAAATTCTACGAAAAACTGCCCAAACCACATGCCTTGGCGGCACAGGAGTGGTTGGATGACAAAATCTATTACAGGAACACAGAGAAAGACGCATAGGTCATGCTCGGCGGTAAAAAAATCCTTTTGGGAATTTCCGGGGGAATTGCCGCCTACAAGACCACCTTTCTGGTTCGATTGTTTATAAAGGCAGGTGCCGAGGTCAAGGTAGTGATGACCCGGGACGCCCTTGGCTTTGTGACCCCACTGAGCCTTTCCACCCTTTCCAAGAACCCCGTATTGATGGATTTTGTCAATGAGGAGCAGGGGAGCATCTCCTGGAACAACCATGTGGAACTCGGGATGTGGGCGGATTTGATGATCATAGCGCCGGCCACGGCCAACACCCTTTCCAAAATGGCCAGTGGAAGCAGTGACAATCTGTTACTGGCCACTTACCTTTCTGCGAAATGCCCCGTATATTTTGCCCCGGCCATGGATTTGGACATGTACGGGCATCCCAGTACCAAGGCATCCATCGAAAAACTCCAATCCTTTGGAAACACCGTGATCCCGGCAGAATCCGGGGAATTGGCCAGTGGGCTGGTCGGGGAAGGTCGGATGGCAGAACCTGAAAACATTATCGAATTCATCAAAGCGGACCTGGCACTCGGTTTGCCGCTCAGCGGCAAAAAGGTGCTCATCACGGCCGGCCCCACCCATGAGGCCATCGACCCCGTGAGATATCTGGGGAACCATTCCACCGGGACCATGGGCTTTGAACTGGCCAAGAAGGCCGCAGATCTGGGTGCCCGGGTGATCCTTGTGAGCGGCCCCACCCATTTGGATGTGGCCCACAGTTCCATCGAGACGATCAGGGTCCAATCGGCCCTGCAGATGTTCGAGGCCTGCCACCGGCACTACGGGGAAATGGATGTGGTCATCTGTGCGGCCGCCGTGGCCGATTTCCGCCCCAAGGCCATTGCCCTGCAAAAAATCAAAAAAGGGGAGGGGGGACTGCGCATTGAACTGGAGCCAAACCCCGACATCCTGCAATCCCTGGGGGAGATCAAAACCCGTCAATTTCTGGTGGGCTTTGCCCTGGAGACCGAGAATGCCCTGGAAAACGCCAAAGGGAAGCTCCGGCGCAAGAACCTGGACGCCATCGTCCTCAATACCCTGGAAGATCCCGGGGCAGGTTTCGGACCCGGCAGCAACAAAATCACCTATATTGATAAGAAATTGGAAATTAAAGCGTTTGGATTGAAGACGAAGCCCGAAGTGGCCTCGGACATATGGGAAGAAATCATCTCCGGAATCCATGCGTAAGACACTGTCCGTCCTTGTTCTTTTATTTGTCGGCCTCGGGGGCCGGGCCCAAGAGCTCCTCTGCGAGGTCACGGTCAATTCCGATCAAGTGGGTCAGACCAACCAACAGGTGTTCAGGACCCTGGAGCGTTCGATCAACGATTTTGTGAACAATACCAAATGGACCAACAGGACCTATCGGGAGAACGAACGCGTCAATGCCCGGATGTTCATCACGGTGACCAACTACGATTCGGACCGTTTTGAGGCCAACATCCAGATCCAATCCTCCCGTCCGGTCTTCAATACCTCCTATGAAAGCCCGGTGTTCAATTACAAGGACGATGCCTTCAATTTCCAATACCAGGAATTCCAGCCCCTGGTGTACAATCCCAATTCCTTTGACTCCAATCTGGTTGCCGTCCTATCCTACTATGTCTATATCATCCTGGGCCTGGACGCCGATACCTTTTCCCTGGAAGGGGGCAATGACCTCTACCGATCTGCCCAGCAGATCGTGAGCCAGGCACAGAGCTCCAATTACAGTGGTTGGAGCCAACAGTCCGGGCAGCGCAGCCGATTTGAACTGGTGGACAACCTGTTGAGCAACTCCTTTAGGGAATATCGGATCGCCATGTACAACTACCACAGAAAGGGCATGGATATTTTGGCCGACAACAACAGTACCGGCAAACAGATCGTCGCGGGAAGCCTGAGGCTGTTCGAGGCCTTGGTGCAGCGCAGGCCCAACGCCCTGTTGATCCAGACTTTTTTTGATGCCAAGAGCGAGGAGATCCAAAACATATTCTCCGATGGCCCGCAGGTGGACCTTGCAAGATTGAAGGAGACCCTCAACAAAGTGGCCCCATTTCACTCCAATACCTGGAATGCCATAAAATAGTGGGGGGTTTTTCTGTAAAGAAATCTATCTTTACGGTTAAATTTTGCAGTTTTGCTCATCCAACTATCCATTCAGAACTACGCCTTGATCGATGATGTCCAGGTGGTATTTTCCAAGGGCTTCACCACCATTACCGGGGAAACGGGTGCCGGGAAATCCATACTCCTGGGGGGGCTGTCCCTGGTTTTGGGAAAGCGTGCCGATCTGGGCTCCCTCAAGGATGGGACCAAGAAATGTGTGGTTGAGGCGGAATTCGATATTTCCAATTACGGCCTCCAACCCTTTTTTACGGAGAACGACCTGGATTATGGGGACCGGACCCTATTGCGCAGGGAAATCCTGCCCAGTGGCAAATCCCGCGCCTTTGTGAACGATTCCCCAGTGACCCTGGACATCCTAAAGGGCCTTGGGGATCGGTTGGTGGACGTGCACTCCCAGCACCAGACCCTGAGGCTTACCGAAAACGACTTTCAGATGAAGGTGGTGGACGCCTTGGCGGGCAATGCCGAAAACCTGGGGGCCTATGGCGGAATCCTGGAACAATACGGGAAGACTGTCCGGGAGCTCTCGGAACTGGAGGGGTTTCAGGCCAATGCCGACAAAGAACACGATTACAACAGTTTTTTGCTGCAGGAATTGGAGACCGCCCGCCTGAAGGAGGGCCTTCAGGAGGAATTGGAGGCCGAATACGAACAATTGGACAATGTGGAGCAGATCCTTGAGCAGCTTTCCACAGGGCATCAGCTGCTGCGTGACGAACAAATGGGAATTCTCGGTACCCTGACCCAACTCAAGCGCGCATTCCATACCCTGTCGCCCTTTGGGGCCGCTTATCGAGCCCTGGACGAAAGGATCCAATCCGTTTTGATCGAGACCGATGACCTGGCCTCTGAAATCGAGGTCCTAAAAGACCGGGTGGAGGCCGATCCCCAACGCTTGGAAGTGGTCAACGGACAATTGCAGCAGTTGTACGACCTGCAGAAGAAACACCATGTGGGCAGTGTGGAAGAGCTCATGGCCATTCGGGGGGAGCTTTCCCAAAAGGTGGAAGTGATGGCCAATCTGGGATCCAGGATAGAGGAAAAGAAAAAGGAAGTGTCCCAAATCGAAACACAGTTGGACCTTTGGGCGGGGAAAATCAGCGCGGCACGGCGGGAGACCCTCCCCAAATTAAAGGAAATGTTGCAGCAGAGCCTGGCTTCCCTGGGCATGCCATCCGCCAGCTTTAAGATTGCCCTGGAACCCGCCGATGGATTCAGATCCAACGGAAAGGATGAGCTGAGCTTCCTGTTCTCGGCCAATAAGGGCTCCGGTTACGGGGAACTGAAAAAAGTGGCCTCCGGAGGGGAATTGTCGCGGATCATGCTCACGATCAAATCCATCCTGGCCGGCTATGAGCATTTGCCCACCATGGTCTTCGATGAGATCGATACCGGGGTTTCCGGGGAAATTTCAAACAAAATGGGGGAAATCATGCAACAGATGGGCCGGACCATGCAGGTGATGGCGATCACCCACCTGCCGCAGGTCGCCTCCAAGGGGCAATACCAGTTCAAGGTATACAAGGAAGAAGGGCAGACCGGCACAAGTTCCCACATCAAACCCCTGGAGGGAGGGGAACGGGTGCGGGAGTTGGCGGAAATGTTGGGAGGCAAGGATCCCCAGGAATCGGCCGTTGCCCATGCCAGGGAACTTTTGCAATGGCACAAGGGAAAGTAATTTCCCCAAACTTCGTTTATAATAAATATCTTTGCCCAACAATCAACAATTGAAAGAACAATGGCATACAATCTTTTGAAAGGTAAGAAAGGAATCATTTTTGGGGCCCTGGATGAAAATTCCATTGCGTGGAAGACCGCCGAGAGGGTCCATGCGGAAGGCGGGAGTTTTGTGCTGACCAATGCACCCATAGCCATGCGGATGGGACAGATCAAGGAACTGGCCGAAAAGACCGGCTCCCAGATCATCCCGGCCGATGCCACCAATGAGGAAGATTTGAACGCCCTGGTGGAACGGTCCGTGGAAATCTTGGGCGGAAAACTTGATTTTGTGCTCCATTCCATCGGCATGTCCATCAACGTGAGAAAGGGCAGGCACTATACCGATGAGAACTATGATTTCACCGCAAAGGGCTGGGATGTCTCCGCACTTTCCTTCCACAAGGTTTTGCAGAGCCTGTACAAGGCCGATGCCATGGCTCCCTGGGGCAGCATTGTGGCCTTGACCTATATGGCTTCCCAACGCACTTTCCCCGACTATAACGACATGGCGGACAACAAGGCCTATCTGGAGTCCGTGGCACGGAGTTTTGGCTACTATTTCGGGAAGGAGAAAAAGGTAAGGGTGAACACCATTTCCCAATCCCCGACCCCGACCACTGCAGGTCAGGGGGTCAAGGGATTTGGGGGCTTCATATCCTATGCCGAAAAAATGTCGCCCCTAGGCAACGCCACGGCGGACGATTGTGCCGATTACACCGTTAGCCTGTTCTCGGATCTCACCCGAAAGGTGACCATGCAGAACCTCTATCACGATGGTGGGTTCTCCAATACCGGGGTGAGCCAGGAGGTGATCGATGAGTTCAGCAAATAGGGGGTGGGCAGTATGGGGGCAATCCCCTTTGGGGGGTTGACGGCCCCTGACAAACCAGGGCGGCCAATTCCATAATAAGCTGGACTCCAATGCACTTGACCTTTTCCCCGTGATCGAATGAACATAAACTTCTCCATAGTGGTCCCCGTGTACAACAGGCCCGAGGAAATTCGGGAATTGTTGGAAAGCCTTTCGAAGCAGGATTTCAAGGAGGATTTTGAGGTGGTGATCGTCGAGGACGGTTCCCGGGAGGATTCGCGGGAAATCGCCAAGGGCTTTGAAGACAGCCTCAACATTTCCTATTACTACAAGGAGAATTCCGGTCCCGGGGATTCCAGGAACTACGGCATGGAAAGGGCCAAGGGAAACTATTTTATCATTTTGGATTCGGATTGCATCCTCCCCCCGCAGTATCTCGGGGAGGTTGACCGGGAACTCAGACGGGAGTTTGTGCATTGTTTTGGCGGACCGGATGCCGCCGATGCCTCCTTTAGCAGGGTCCAAAAGGCCATAAACTATGTGATGACCTCCCTTTTTACCACCGGGGGGATTCGGGGAGGGAGGAAATCGGTGGGGAAATTTCAGCCGCGCAGTTTCAATATGGGAATTTCCAGGGAAGCCTTTAAGCAGGTCGGGGGTTTTGGTAGGATCCACCCAGGGGAGGATCCGGACCTCACCTTTAGGATTTGGAAGGCCGGTTTTGATTCCAGATTGTTTCCCCGGGCCTTTGTGTACCATAAAAGACGGATTGATTGGGATAAATTTTATGTGCAGGTGAGAAAATTTGGGATGGTCCGTCCCATTTTGAATCGTTGGCACCCCGGGACCTCCAGGATCACCTATTGGTTCCCCAGTTTGTTCATGCTGGGCCTTTTGGTTTCCATCACCGCCCTTTTTCTGGGGGTATGGCTTCCGGCAATGCTGTATATGGCCTACTTTTTGTTGTTGTTTCTCCACGCCTGGAAAAGCGTTGGGGACCTTAAAGTGGCCTTTTTGGCCCTCTATGCGGCCCTGACCCAGTTTTCCGGGTATGGATACGGTTTTCTCAAGTCCTCGATCTTGCTTACTTTTAGTGGGAAAGAGCCCCAAGAGCTGTTTCCCAAACTGTTTTTCAAGAAAAGTTGACAGGTGCTCAGTAGATTGTTCCATGGCCCCGATAAGAGAAAGGTGAAAGTTTTTTCACTGTTTCTTCTATGCTCTTTTTTGGCCTGGTTGGTGAGCAACCTTTCCGAACAGTATGAATCCCGGATCCAAGTTTCCCTGAACTATGTGCAACTGCCGGATAGCCTGTTGCTGGGCAAGAATGCCCAGGAAAACATCCAGGCCAAGATCAGGGCCAGCGGATTCCAGTTTCTGTACTATAATTTTTTCAGGAAACGCATCGATCTGGATGTGTCCCAAATCGGCTATCGGGATGGGGTCTATGTCTTGAGCGAGGGAGCATTGGAAAGACAGATTGACCAACAATTGTCCCAACGGGTCGCCCTGGTCGATCTGGATCGGGAGGAGTTGGAGGTGGACCTCTACGCTGTTGCCACCAAGGAACTGCCCGTCAGGGCCAACCTGAAACTTCAAATGCAACAAAATCACATGCTCGAAGGGAAAATAGAGATCGATCCCCCACATATCCTGGTCAAGGGCCCGGAGAGGGAACTGCAAAGCCTGAAGGAATTGGTGACCGCTTCCCTGGAACTGGATGATGTCTCTTCGGATTTTTCAAGGGAATTGCCCTTGGTTCTGCCCAAAAATATGGAGAACAGCGTGTTTTCGGCGAGCAAGGTCACCCTCAGGGGCAAGGTGGCCAAGTTCTCGGAAAAAGTGTTCAAGGTACCGGTCAAGGTGCTGAACATTCCCCAGGGCTATCAGGTACAGACCTTTCCCAATTCGGTCAGTTTGATCTGCAAGGCCGGAGTCGAACGATTAAAGGAAATCTCCCAATCGGATTTTGAGGTGGTGGCCGATTATGCCCAACTTAAATCCCCTGGGAACAGTACCCTGATCGTAAAGATCCAGCGCCATCCAGAGGATGTCTATGACGTCCGGCTCAAAGAGGGCAATACCATAAACTTTGTTTTGAAGCAATCATGATGCTGGTGGGACTCACAGGGGGGATCGGCAGTGGCAAGAGCACTGTTGGAAAACTATTCGGACAGCTCGGGGTCCCGGTCTATGATTCGGACTCCCGGGCGAAGGAATTGATGGTGTCTTCCCCGGAGCTCAAGGCCTCGATAATAGAACTCTTGGGCACTGAAGCCTACCAAGGGGAGGCCCTGGACAGGGCCTATGTGGCTTCAAGGGTGTTCAAGGACAAGGAACTGCTCCAAAAGCTCAATGCCCTGGTACATCCTGCGGTTGGGGAGCATTTTTTGCAGTGGGCCCATGCCCAGGACGCAGCCTATGTGATCCAGGAAACCGCCTTGATCTTTGAAAGCGATCAACAAGACTTTTACGACCAGACCATATTGGTGACGGCCCCCCGGGAACTGCGTTTGGAACGGGTCGTCAAACGCGATGGTGCCGACCCTGGGGCCGTGTTGGATCGCATGGGCAACCAAATGGAGGACGAACGGAAGATCGGCCTTGCCGATTTTTGTATCGAAAACCTGGATTTGGATGCCACAGCGGAGCAAGTTAGGGAACTTCATACCAGGCTATTGGCCTTATCGACCAAATTTTAACATTTTTGTTAAGGTTAGGTTAAACGCCCCAAGGCCTAAATGTTAAATTTTTAATTTTGTCAAAATGAACAAGAAGCTATTCGTTCTTCTGGTCATTCTTATGAGTTTATCCCTATTGGGGATAATTTTTGTTCAGGTTTATTGGATCCGAACTTCCATAAACGACAAGGAGGAACAGTTCTCAAGGACGGTCACAGATATTTTGGACAAGGTGGCCGATAGGGTGGAGAAGATGGAGATCAAGGGCTATTCCGATCGTTTGGCTTCTATGGTGGACAGTATTGGGGAGCCCAAGAGCGCCCAATACAAGATGTTTTTTTTTCGGGACCGGGACCTGAACTCCGATGAGATTTTATTTTATTCCCATGGAATTCTCGAGGAGGATTACAACATCTCATCAACGTTCTTTGACAGCACCAACCCAGAGGACAGCACCTTGGTGACGAATTATACCAGCAGGCGGACCAAGGCGGTGTACAAGGAGGAATACGGGTTGGACAACAAAAGCTATAGGCTGACCCCCATTCAGCGAATGGAAAAGCTAGGTGGGCTGACCGGACCGGAACGCTTTGCCTTTGAGGATGTGATCATGGAATATGCCAAGACCCAACCGATCCATAAAAGGATATCCAATCAAGAGCTGGAACTGATGTTGGGCCAGGAACTGAAAAACCGGAACATCGATACGGATTTTGAATACGGGCTGTACAGCCAGGGCTATCCCACAAAGGTGAGGTCCAGGAAGTTCAAGTTTTCAGGGGACAGGATGTACGAGGCCCCCATCTTCAAGGATGGGGAAGGTCGCTCCAATTTTTCCCTGCTCTTGACCTTCCCCTCGATGAACAAGTACATTTTCAGTTCCATTTTGGGAATGGCCGTGCTGTCCCTGATCTTTACCCTGGTGATCATGATCGCATACACTAGTGCCATCTACCAGTTGATTAAGCAAAAACGGATCTCTGAGATCAAATCGGACTTTATCAACAATATGACCCATGAGTTCAAGACCCCCATCGCCACGATAAACTTGGCCGTGGAGGCCATAAGGAACCCAAAGACCATAGAGGACCGCGACAAGGTGCTGCGGTATTTGGGGATGATCCGGGACGAGAACAAACGCATGCATGCCCAGGTGGAAAACGTGTTGAGGATATCCAAATTGGAAAAGAATCAATTGGATATCAGTAAGGACCGGGTGGACATGCACGACATAATTGGTGTGGCCATTGCGCATGTGGACTTGATCGTGCAGGATCGTGGGGGCTATGTCAAGGCGGAATTGAATGCCCCGCGCTCTGAAGTCCTGGCCAATGATATGCACATGACCAATGTGATGGTGAACATTTTGGACAATGCCATAAAGTATTCCCCCGAGGCCCCCAAGATCGATCTGTCCACGGAAGTGGTGAAGAACAATCTCATCATTAAGGTAAGGGACCAAGGGGCGGGAATGAGCAAAGGGGTGCTCAAAAAAGTTTTTGAAAAGTTCTATCGGGAGCATACCGGGGACATACACAATGTAAAGGGCCATGGATTGGGACTGTCCTATGTCAAACAAATTGTGGAAGACCACCAAGGAGAGGTCTATGCGGAGAGTGAAAAAGGAAAAGGGAGTACCTTCTATATTAAACTCCCCTTAATATAAAAGTACATACTATGGAAACAGAGAAGAAGAAAATATTATTGGTCGAGGACGATCCCAATTTTGGAATTGTCCTAAAGGATTATCTGAACATGAACGACTTTGATGTGGTTCTTGCCAAAAATGGAATGGAGGGCTTTGAAAAGTTCAAGAAGGACAATTTCGATGTCTGTATCCTGGACGTCATGATGCCCTATAAGGACGGTTTTACCCTAGCCAAGGAAATTCGGGAAAAGAATGAGAATGTTCCGATCATTTTCCTTACCGCAAAGACCATGAAGGAGGACGTTCTAAAAGGATACAAGGCCGGTGCGGACGATTATTTGAACAAACCCTTTGATTCCGAGGTATTGTTGATGAAGCTCAAGGCCATCCTTCAACGGAAAGCATCCGGTTCCCTGGCGGACAGCAAACAATTTGAATTCCAGATCGGGAACTTCCACTTGAATTCCAAGTTGCGTTTCCTCAAGTACGGGGACGAGGAGCCCATCAAGCTGTCTCCCAAGGAGAATGAGCTGTTGAGGTTGTTGGCCCTGCATGAAAACGATCTTATGCCAAGGGAACTCGCACTGACCAAGATATGGAGGGATGACAATTACTTTACCTCCAGGAGTATGGACGTTTATATTGCCAAACTGAGGAAATACCTCAAACGTGACGATCTGGTGGAGATCCTCAATATTCACGGAGAGGGATTCCGTTTGGTTGTCAAGGCGGAAAATCAGTAAATCATTGAAAAAGAAGAATATGGGGCCATCGTAAGATGGCCTTTTTTTCTGCCGTCACCCCAGCGTTCCACTGAATTTCAGACCAACCAATAGATCAGGGAAACGGAAAGCATTCCCACAAAGGCCAAAATGGTGGTCATGGTGGTCCAGGACCTGAAGGTTTGTTTCTCGCTGATCCCCAAATACTGTCCCACCAGCCAGAACCCGCTATCGTTCACATGGGAAAAGATGCTTGCCCCTGAGGCAATGGCAATGACCATACAGGCCAGTTCCAAAGGGCTTAGGCCCGAATCGACCAATACCGGGGAAACCAGACCGGCCGCGGTGATCATGGCCACGGTGGAGGACCCCTGGATCACACGCACTATGGCGGCCGTTATAAAGGCAAAGCCCAGGACCGGGATGCCGGCATCCCCCAAGGAGCCTGCCAAAAGCTCCCCGGCCCCCGTATCGGTAAGTACCTGTTTGAACACCCCTCCGGCCCCTGTGAGCAGGATGATGGTACCTGCCGGTGCCAGGGAATCCGTGGAAATTTTAAGGAGTTGTTCCTTGGTAAAATTCCTTTTGAGTCCCAGGAAATACCATGCAATGAGGTTGGCCAAGATCAAAGCTGAAAACGGGTGTCCGACCAAGGCTATTGCCTGAAGGACAAAGGGGTTGTCTATGCCGAAGGCTCCGGCAGAGGTCGCGGTATCGACAAGGATCAACAACAAGGGCAGGCCGATGATCGCCAATGTCCCCAAGGCCGGGGGCAGGTTCAGTTTTTCCCCTTGCTGAATTTCCTCGGGAGCGGCCACAAAGATTTTCTTGGAAATGTATTTTCCGAACCACAGACCGGAAATCAGGGCGGTGGGTATCCCGGTCAAAATGCCGATCAGGATCACCCATCCCAAATCCACCCCAATGATGTCGGCGACGGCGATCGGACCCGGAGTGGGGGGGATGAATGCGTGGGCTATGGCCAGTCCCGACAACAGGGGGATGGCGTAGAGCAACAGGGACTTCCGGGTTTTGCGCTGTAGGGCATAGATCATGGGCACCAAAATGATGAAGGCCACGTCAAAGAAAACCGGTATGGTGATCACAAAGCCCGAAATGACCATGGAAACAGGCGCTTTTTGCAGCCCAAATTTGGATATCATAAAATCCGCAATGGCCTTGGCCCCCCCGGAAGCTTCCAAAATTCCTCCAAAGATGGCCCCCAGTCCGACCACTGTGGCCACAAATCCCAAGGTTCCCCCCATCCCATTTTGAACGGTCTCCATGATTTGGTGGGCGTCGAGCCCGGCAATCAGCCCCACGGCCAAACTTCCTATGAGCAGGGCAATGAAGGCATGGATGCGAAATTTCAGGATCAACAACAATAGCAGGGCTATGCCGATCAAAACGGCAAGGATCAATTTGGTTTCGATCATTGGAGTCGTTTTAGGATTTCCTCGACTATCCCTTCGGGGCTTTGGTCAATGGAGACTGTCAGGGCCTTGGAAGGGGGTTCCAGGGCATCGAATTGGGACCGCAATAGTTCCAAGGGCATAAAATGCCC
>CALDPL010000057.1 GCA_937911965.1 uncultured Allomuricauda sp.
AGAAGGTGGCGTTTTCCCCGCCTCCCGAAATGCTGACACCATGATCGGTCTGTACCCCGGTGTCGAATGCCCGGTTCCAGTTGTCCTGGTATTTATGTCCGGGTACGGTCAGGGCCACCTCGGCGATCGGGGCACCCCAAGAAGGCCAGAAACTGTCCCCGTCATATTCCCCGCTGAAACCTTGGCCGTATTGATCCTGTAATTTGGGCATACGGTTCAAGGTCTCAAAGCCGACCGAAGTATTGAAATTGATACTGGTCCTTCCGGCCCTACCTTTTTTGGTGGTTATGATCACCGCCCCGTTGGCGGCACGCACCCCGTACAGTGCAGTGGCCGCGGCACCTTTAAGAACCGACATGGATTCCACGTCCGCAGGGTTGATGTCGGACGCCCTATTGGACAGTCCCCTTGGTGAGTTGGGCGATTCAATTGTTGAGTTGTCGATCGGCACCCCGTCCACTACAAACAGGGGTTGGTTGTTTGCGCTCGGATCCAAGGAGTTGACCCCCCTGATGAGGATCCTGGCACTCTGGCCCGGTGCACCCCCCGAATTGGTGATCTGTACCCCGGCCACCTGACCTTGGAGCGAACTCACCAAATTGGGTTGTTTGGTCTGTGTAATGGATTCGGCATCGATGCTCTGAACGGCATACCCAAGGGATTTCTTCTCCTGGGCGATACCAAAGGCGGTCACGACCACCTCTCCCAATTGTTCGGCATCCTCTTCCAAGGTCACGTTCAGGACGGTTTGGGACCCAACGGCCAAGGTTATGGATTTCATTCCCAAATAGGAAAACACAAGATTGTCCCCTTGGGACGCATTGATGGAATAGTTCCCATCAAAATCGGTGGTCGTACCGCGGGAAGTTCCATCCACTACTATGGATACCCCCGGCAAGGGCGTACCCGAGACATCGGATACCGTTCCTGTTATGGTCTGACCAAAGGCAGTGATACAAGAGAACACTGCAATGCATGTTAATAAAATGTTTCTCATCTCGTTAGTTTGTGTTAATAGCTTCTAAAATTGTTCAAAATTTTTTACAAATCAAACATTTTGACCAATAATTGTTTATTTCATAAAATAATATAGAATAATTCCAATTAATTTCAATCAGTTGACCAATCCTTTGATCATGTTATGCTTCGCTTTTGAAGTTTGCGAAATTTCATAATTTCATTTTGAGGAATATTGGATTCATAGGGCACCTTCGACAATTTAAAGATATATCTATTTTTTAGCGCTTCCAATTAATATTCCCGATTTTTATTCTTATCTTTTAGAATGTCTTTAACCCACTATCCGTCAATTACTATGAAAAAATCCAATCTAGTTTTGATCGGTTTTGTCGGATTCCTCATCTTGGGGGGATTTAGGGAAATTCAGCAAAACAAACCGTCCATTGAAGGGACTTGGGAACTGGTTAGTTTTTACAACTACAATGGCGCCGATATTGTCGACACCATAGAGAAAAGTGAGGGGTACAGACAGGTTAAAATGTATTCCAGGCACAAGATCATGTGGACCCGATATGTACCCGAAGACCCGACGGGAAGATTTGGTTATGGTTCCTACAGGACCACCGATAGCACTCTGGTGGAGAACATAGAATACGGGGACGACCAAATGATGAAGGCCCTGGACACCATGAGGCACTTTAGTTTTGAGCTGATTTTGGATCGGGACAGCTTCAGCCAGATCACCGTGGATGCCGAGGGCAATCGGACCTTTTCCGAAAATTATCGGAGGATCGATTGAACCCGGGCACAAAAAAAAGGCACTGAAGTGCCTTTAAAATGAATATGTTTCCAAACAGGGGATGATCAAGAAGCCATGACTTCCTTGCTCTCCACCGCGGCCAGGTAACGTTCGGCATCCAAGGCCGCCATACAGCCCGTTCCCGCTGCGGTCACGGCCTGTCTGTAGATTTTGTCCTGGGCATCCCCACTGGCGAACACCCCGGGCCTGTTGGTCTTGGTGGACTTGGGCTGTGTGATGATATAGCCTGTTTCGTCCATATCGAGTTGCCCCTTGAAAATCGAGGTATTGGGGGTATGCCCAATGGCTATGAAGAGCCCGGTGATCGGAAGCACCTTTTTCTCGCCGCTTTGATTGTTTACCACCCTGAGGCCTTCCACCACCTGATCTCCCAAAACTTCGTCCACCTCGGTGTTGTAGAGGATTTCAATATTGTCGATGCTGGACACCCTGTGCTGCATGGCCTTGGAGGCGCGCATATGGTCCTTCCTGACCAACATGGTCACCTTCTTACAGATATTGGCCAAATAGGAGGCCTCTTCGGCAGCGGTATCCCCCGCTCCCACGATCGCCACTTCCTGGCCCCTGTAAAAAAAGCCGTCACAGACCGCACAGGCCGAAACGCCCCCTCCCCTGAGCCTTTGCTCGGAAGGAATGTTGAGGTATTTGGCCGTGGCCCCGGTGGAAATGATCACGGTCTCCGCTTCGATCACTGTGGAATCATCCACGGTCACCTTGTGTATCCCCCCGATTTCCTCACTGAAATCCACGGCGGTCACCATGCCCATCCGCACTTCGGTGCCGAAGCGCTCCGCTTGCTGCTGCAGCTGGACCATCATGGTGGGACCGTCTATCCCCTCCGGATAGCCGGGAAAATTATCCACCTCCGTAGTGGTTGTCAATTGCCCCCCGGGCTCCATTCCCGTGTACATGACCGGGCTCAGGTCGGCCCTGGCGGCATATATGGCGGCGGTATAGCCTGCCGGTCCAGATCCAATGATCAATGTTTTTATTCGTTCCACTTGCTCTGCCATGATAAAATTTTCCTCTTGTGGTTATCTTACAAAAGTAGGTCTTTTGACCAAAACCTTACACTTTGGGGAATCCCCCATTTTTTAAAAGATGTCAACAATGGGGAAGGGGTCCTCAGTCCAGATGGGGTCTGGAAGTGTATTTGAGTTTGCGCTCTATGGTCTCGATCATGACATTGGCAATATCCAGGCCGGTGGCATTCTCTATACCCTCCAGCCCGGGGGAGGAATTCACCTCCAACAGCAAGGGTCCCCGATTCGACCTGATGATGTCCACCCCGGCCACATCGAGATTGAGGACCTTGGCCGATTTCACGGCCAATTTCCGTTCCTCCGGGGTGATCTTGATCAAGGAGGCCGAGCCCCCCTGGTGGATATTCGCCCTGAACTCCCCTTTCTGTGCCTGGCGCTGCATGGAGGCGACCACTTTGCCGTTCACCACAAAACAGCGGATATCCTGTCCATTGGCCTCCTTGACGAATTCTTGTACCAATATGTTGGTCTGTACGCTTTTGAAGGCATTGATGACACTTTCCGCCGCCTTATTGGTCTCGGCCATAACCACCCCCTTGCCCTGGGTGCTCTCCAATAATTTGATGATCAGGGGGGCACCGTTCACCATACGGATCAGATCCTTGGTGTCCATGGGGGATTTGGCAAAACCCGTAATGGGAATGTGGAGGTCGTTCTTTGAGAAGAGCTGGGAGGCAAAAAGCTTGTCCCTGGACTTGCTTATGGCCTCCGCCGTGTTGAGACAATAGACCCCAAGGGTATCAAATTGCCTCAGCAGGGCGCAGCCGTAAAAGGTGACCGAGGGCTTTATCCGAGGGATCACCGCGTCGAACTTGTCCAGGATATTGCCTCCCCTGTACCGGATTTCCGGGGAAGAGGCATCCAGTTTCATATAGACGTTCTCCACATTTAAAAAGACGACCTTGTGCCCACGGCTCTCCCCGGCCTCAATGATCCGTTTGTTGCTGTACAGTTGGGGGTTACTGGCCAAAAGCCCCAAGGTCAGACCCGTTTTGTCGGTCCGGTGGGGGCGGTATTTGATCTCCATTTCCTCTTTGGAGATATCGCCTTTGACAAAACTTTGGGAGGGATCGACCAAAAATCTTCCGCTCAACGCCTCCCGGCCCAACAACATCCGGTATTCCATGGTATCCCTATTGGCAAGGGTCACTTCAATCTCAAAGGTGTTGTCCCCAACCCTGACCGATGTCTTGATTACCGGACGTTCCTCCGAGATTCCCTGGGAGCTCTTGACATTTCGAATATCCACCAGTTTGGCCTGGCATAGGATGGAAATGCTGCGGTTGTCCTGCAAGGGGTTGACCTCAAAACGGACCCAGTCCTCCATGCCCTTGGTGAAAATCTTGATTTTGCTTGCCTGGATCGAGGAGGTCTTTGCCCCTGAATCCACCCTGGCCTTGATCGCCGGGATGCCCAGTTCCTCAAAACGGCACCACTCTTCCCCTCCCAATAATTCCAAATCGTCCAAAATAAAAATACCTTTAATTGATTATACGCATGATGAACATGTCCAGTACTTCGACCAAGATCAACAAAATGATGATCCACTCCAACCTGCTGCTCTCCCTGTGATCCATGATGCCCTTAAAGAGACTGAGGTTTTCCTTGATGATATATCCCTGCTCCTTGATGGTCCGATAGCGCTCCTTCAGATCGAAGATCCGTTTCAGTTCCTGGTCCAATCGATCCAGTACCTCATCTTCCCAGACCTCCTCGGGAGAATCGAAGATATACAGATTCCCGGAAATCTGATTGTTGATGTTCAAGACCTTTGCAATATATTTCTTTAATTTCTTCCCTCCCAGATCCAACCTTCCATGTTGTTCCAAAAAATCGGTATGTCCCCTGGTTTCCACCATGATCTGTTCGGAAAGCCCTGAAAAATGGTCCAGGGCCACGGACTGGGACAGGTGCAACAGGGCCAATCGCATGGCTTCCACATTGGACCTGGGCAGGAGTATCTTGTTGTTGGTCACCTTGGCCGGAGTCCCCTCAGACCCCAGGTCGATTTCCATTTCATCGCTCATATGGGTCCTTTGCCACCCTTTGGAAAAAGGCTCGATTTTCTTTATAATATCCGATATGGACCTATGGTCGTATCCATAAAAAGTGGCAATTCCATACCTGAACACATAAAGGTAGGCCGAACCCTCATTGTAGAAAAGCTCATCCCGGTCCCCGAAGAAAGCCTCCTTCCCCATGGCCTCCTTAAAGGCGGGGATGTCGATCTGCTCCGCAAGGTAGAGGGCAATGGCCTTGGGCTCCATGGTTCAGCTTGAAAAGATCTGGGAGGAATCCTTAAAACTTTTGAATTCCACCATAAATCCATTGGGGTCCCTGACAAAGAACGACCGGTGTTCCCCGGGCCTTTCCTTCATAAAGGTTGCCTCGGTACCGATTTCAAGGTCCATGTCCATAAGCCTTGAATACAGGCTCTCCCATAGATCTAAGGGCACGATTGCGCCAAAGTGGAAGGAGGGCAGAATATGGTCCTCCAATCGATAGCTCTTGAAGTCAAAGTTGAAATTCCCGGATTCCGTGAAGGTCAACTGATTGCCAAAGAGGTCTACATCCAGCCATTTTTCGGCATGCCGGCCCAATCCGGCCTGGATCACATCCCTGTAAAATGCAAGGGTCTCTCCGATGTCCCTACATGGCAAGGCGAGGTGGAACTTTATATCCATTGGTTTTCTTGTTTGTTATATCCGATCCCTTAAAGTGGAAACGAACCGCCCTACGGTCCATTTTGTCCATAAAGGGCTGGGCCTCCCTCCAATTCAGCCAAAGGGCCGTTTCGAATTTGTCCTTCTCCAGCACCTGTATGGGAGCGGCTTGCGTTTCCATCAAAAAATAATTCTTGACCTGCGACCTTTGCTTTCCCTTCCTTTTTAGGGTACACAGGGGCAGCAACTGTTTCTCCAAGGGTTGGAGCTCTATTTCCTCCCCGACTTCCCGAATCAGGGTCTGAATCGCGGTCTCCTTCTTTTTTTTGACCCCACCCGGCAGGGTGTAGCGCAATGGGGCGCCAATTTTCTTAAGCACCAGGACCTTATCCCCGTGTACGGCAATCAATCTCGATTTGACTGTTTTTTTCATAGGGTCCCATTTTGTTGGGGACAGGGAAGCCTGCCGTCCTTCCCTTTAGTTCCGTCGGACCGTCTATTCCTCCTCGGAACTCTCCAGCTCGTCCGTATCCAGGGAATCTTCCCGTTCCCCGTCCTCCTCCTGTTCCGATTCCTCGTGGTCCTCCATGGCCATGACCAAACGTTTGCTCACTTTGATCAGGTAGGCTGTATCCTCGGTGCGTACCTCAACACATTCCACCACTTCATTGTTGGCGTTGCGGTAGGTCACAATGTCATCCTCGTCATAACCGTCCGGAAATTTCTCAACCAAGAGGTCCAAGATCTTCATGTCCAATTTTTTGTAGTCCACTATGACCCGCTTGAGTGCCAATGTCTTTCTGTTTTTCATCATCAAAGGTTTAGCAGATAGGCAAATATCAATGGGGCCACTATGGTGGCGTCCGACTCGACGATGAACTTCGGAGTGTCCACATCGAGTTTTCCCCAAGTGATCTTTTCATTGGGCACGGCCCCGGAATAGGAACCATAACTGGTCGTCGAATCGCTGATCTGGCAGAAGTAGCTCCAAAAGGGCGTATCCGTCTTTTCGAGGTCCTGATAGAGCATGGGAACCACACAGATGGGAAAATCCCCGGCTATGCCTCCCCCGATCTGGAAGAAACCGATGCCCTTGTCCGAATTCCGTTGGTACCAATCCGCCAAAAAGGTCATGTACTCGATGCCCGATTTCACGGTACTCGCCTTCAGTTCCCCTTTGATGACGTAGCTTGCGAAAATGTTGCCCATGGTACTGTCCTCCCAGCCGGGGACCACTATGGGCAGGTTTCTCTGCGCAGCGGCGTACATCCAGGAATCCTTAATGTCTATTTCGTAGTACTGCTCCAAGGCCCCGGAAAGCAAGAGCTTGTACATATACTCATGGGGAAAATATCGCTCTCCCTTTTCCTCGGCCTCCTTCCAGATTTTGAAGATGTGCTTTTGAAGCCTTCTAAAGGCTTCCTCCTCGGGAATGCAGGTGTCGGTGACCCGGTTCAAGCCGCGTTCCATCAAGTCCCGTTCCTCCTCCGGGGTCAGGTCCCTGTAATTGGGCACCCTTTTGTAATGGGAATGCGCCACAAGGTTCATCAGGTCCTCCTCCAGGTTGGCCCCGGTACAGGATATGATATGTACTTTTTCCTGTCTGATGACCTCGGCGAATATCTTGCCGAGCTCGGCCGTGCTCATGGCCCCGGCCAGGGACACCAGCATCTTGGACCCTTGGTCCAATTGCTGTTCATATCCCTTTGCAGCATCTACCAAAGCTGCGGAATTGAAATGCAAAAAATGCTTTTGTATAAATTGGGATATCGCTCCTTTATTGTTCATGATAGTCGTCCAAGGGGGTTATGGATTTTTTAAAATTGTCGTTGTTTTCTTCAAATCCTTCCTCTGAGGATTCATCGTTTTTTAAAAATTTATAGCTCAACATTTTATAGTACAATTTGGCCGCCAAAAAATCAGAGGACCTCTCCTTCGGATTGGGGCAGAGCTCGACGATGTCAAAGCCCACGACCTTTTTTTCCGCAAAGACCCTTTTCAGAAAATCAAGGGTTTCGTACCATAATAGCCCTCCGGGTTCCGGAGTCCCCGTGGAAGGCAATATCGAGGGATCGAAGGCATCCAGATCAAAGGTGATGTACACATTGTCGGTCATCAGGTCCAAGGCGGCATCCATCCAAAAATCATCGGTGACCATCTCATGGGCGAAAAACACCTTGTCCCGGTCCATCACCAAGGTCTCAGCATGGTCCATGCTCCGTATGCCCACCTGGATCAAATTGGTGGTCTCATTGGCCTCGTACACGGCACAGGCGTGGTTGTACCTGCTCCCTTCATACTCCTTCCTCAGGTCGGCATGGGCATCGATCTGTAGGACGGTCAGGTCCTCGAAACACTCGTTGAAGGCCCTGATGGCCCCGATGGATATGGAATGCTCCCCTCCCACCATGGTCACCAGTTTGTTTCTTTTTATAAACTCCTTCACCGTTTTGTGGACGGCATGGACCATGTCATCCGGACTGTCGAATCCCTCCAGGGCATCGGCCAGATAAACGCCCTGCCTATAGACCTCGCTTTCCGTCTCTATATCGTAAAGCTCCATGTTTTCCGAAGCCTCCAAAAAAGCTTCAGGGCCTTTGTCCGCCCCCTTTCCCCAGGTACTGGTCCCATCATAGGGTACGGGCAACAAAACTACTTTGGACTTTTCGGGTGTCCCGTATTCCGGGGGAATTCCGGCATACATTCTATTGGTTTTCATTTTGTATTGATATTGATGTTCAATGTTTATTGGATTCTGCCAATTGATAACTTTCCAAGGGGATCTCTTTCTGTTTTTTGCCGCCATAGCCCAAAATGGAAAGAAACTGCGCAGCGGTCTGTTGCTCTGCAAATACCCTACTGCTGAGATTTCCCTCCTTGTCCCTGTTGATCAATATATGCTTTGGGTGGGGGATCAAACAGTGCTGCAGCCCCCCAAATCCCCCGATGGTCTCCTGATAGGCCCCGGTATTGAAAAACCCGATATACAGGGGCTTGTCCTTTCTGAACTTGGGCAAATATATGGCGTTCATATGCTGCTCCGAATTGTAATAATCATCGCTGTCACAGGTCAAGCCGCCCAGGAGCACCCTTTCGTATTCCTCGTTCCACCTGTTGATCGACAAGGTGATGAACCTTTTGCTGATGGCCCATGAGTCCGGCATGGTGGTGATGAAGGAAGAATTGATCATATTCCATTTTTCCCTATCGTTTTGTTGCTTTTGGTAGAGCACCTCATAGATGGTCCCCCCACTTTCCCCAACGGTAAAGCTGCCAAATTCCGTAAAGATGTTGGGCACATCCACTCCGGCCTCCTTACAGGCTTGGTTGATCTGGTGGATGATCTCATCCACGATATAGTCGTAATCGTATTCGAAGGCCAGGGAGTTCTTAATAGGGAAACCACCACCGATGTTCAGGCTATCCAAGGTGGGGCATACCTTTTTGAGATTCACGTACACCTTCAGACACTTCAGCAGCTCGTTCCAGTAATAGGAGGTATCCCGTATCCCGGTGTTGATGAAAAAGTGGAGCATTTTCAATTCCACCTTCGGGTTCTCCTTGATGGATTGGTTGTAGAAGGGTACGATGTTCTTGTACCCAATGCCCAATCTCGAGGTATAGAACTCGAATTTTGGCTCTTCCTCGGAGGCGATTCGGATGCCGACCTTGAAATCCCTTTCAATGGAATCCGACAAGAGGTCGATTTCCTCGTAGTTGTCAATGATCGGGATACAATTCTTGTGCCCCCCATTGATCAGGGCGGCGATGTTCTGGATGTACTGGTCCCTTTTGAACCCATTGCAGATCACATAGGTGTCCTGGCCGATCTTGCCATCCTGTTTCAAGTGATTGACAATGTCGATGTCGAAGGTCGAAGAGGTCTCGATGTGGATGTTGTTCTTCAGGGCTTCGTCCAACACATGCTCGAAATGGGAGCTCTTGGTACAGTAGCAGTAGTGGTAGGAGCCTTTGTAACCGTGTTTTTTCATGGCCTTGGCAAACAACTTCTTCGCACGAATGATATTCTCCGAAATCTTGGGCAGATAGGTGAATTTCAAGGGGGTACCGTACTGCTGGATCAGGCCGTACAGGTCTATGCCGTGAAATTGCAGCTTGTTGTCCTCCAAATGGAACTCCTCCTGTGGGAATTCATAGGTCTGCTCGATAAGATCGATATATTTTGTTTTCATTTAATTTTAGTATTGGTAATAAACTGATGAACTGATTTTAACCGGAATGGCAGCTTGGTTCTCAGATACGAAAAACAAATACGGTATAGGCAACGAAGAAAGGCCTCCGTGAGCGGTCACGGATTACAGTGTGCATATTGGAAGTAAACCCTATGATTCGGTGTCTTAATCCTAAGACGGCCTTTGGGTTTGACTTCCTTGCTCCCAAAAGCCCGAACATGAAAAAAGTTTTCAACGCAATTAGGCGACAGGTCCATTGTCCAGAACCCGTTCAGGGGCCAAACTTAAATAAAAAACAAATACATCAACTTTTTTAACATAAAAAAAACAACGGAACTAAGTTGATGTATATCAATGTATTAATACACTTAAAACTTCATTGAGATACCGACAGATACTCAAAATGCAATAAAAAAAGAACATGGACAAGCAATTCTTTGTCCCAAATTTTTCATTCCGGGGGTCAACCTATCGGGACGGACTTTCCCCCGATAAAGGGCCAATCCCAATACAGTCTCTCCTTGACTCGGTACAGGGTGTTGGGGTACCGTTGCCAATTCATTCCATTGAAGATATGGAATTTCCAAAGGCAAGTCACAAATTGGAGCAAATATTATGAGTTTTTAATGATCCAATCCATACGTATTGATGACCCAATAAATAAAAGGCCCCCTGAACTCCCCTTATCGGAAGCTCAAACGGGCAAATACCGGAAGGTGGTCCGAAGGGTATCGATTGTCCCTTGAATCGCTCAAAATGGCGCTTTTCACGACCTCAAATCCCTCTGATATGAAGATATAGTCGATCCTGCCCTTGACGGGCCGATCAAAATGAAAACCGTTGAAGGTCCCATCAGGTCCGAAGGCATGGATTCCGGCAGCGATATGGGCATCCTGCATTTTTCCCAAAATGACCTGTACCCC
>CALDPL010000058.1 GCA_937911965.1 uncultured Allomuricauda sp.
GAACATATTTTCCACTGAGTATTTCTTCAGCTCCTTATTTGAAAGCTGCCGTGACCAGGATACCCTGAGATCGGGCCGAGCCCCTTCCCCCCTGCTGTTGTATTCTGCAAAATAGGCCGTTTTTTCCTTGTCGGGATAGTTGGGGTCCCCAGGCCAGGGATGCCATCCCTGGGGTCGAATATGGCCCCCCAATTCTGAATTTATCAGGACGGTCTTGGCATGGGGGCGCCACGGGCGGCCCAAATAGACTTTGGAAACCCCTTCCCCGGCGGTCAGCCTACAACCCAAGAACACCAGCCCAAAGTCCTGATTTCGGGGAGTCGCCGCTGCCGTGATATAGGAATCTTTCAGACTTCGGATTTCACTGCGTTCAAAAACCGCTGTGGCCTGGCCGAAAATAAAGTCAGTGGTCCCTTCAACAAGGCAGTCCACATAGTATTGACGGCTGCCGCCATCACCGGCATACAGGCTGTCCTGGCATCCTGAAATGGTGCAGTCCTCGGCAATGAAACGGTCCCCCTCCACATGAAGGGCCACAGCCTGTCCCCGATCGCAGCTGGTATTTTCAATGGTCAGGCTTTTGATATGGATGTCATCACCCGCCACCAAGACCGTATGGCTGTCAAAGGTGGTGTACGGTTTTCCGTTGGGACCGATTTGGCCCGCATGCCTGTCGCCCCGAATGATGGTTCCCTCCCTGCTTTCCCCGATCAGGGTCAATTGGCGTTTCCATGAGGGGATTTCCAGGTTCTCTTGATACACCCCATTGCGTATATGGACAACAAGGGGCGGTCCCAAATCCCGGGCGGCATCCACCGCTTCCTGAATCTTGCTGTAGTCCCCACTGCCATCCTGGGCCACAACAACCCTTTGTTGGGCATGTAGGGGCATGGATAGGCAAAAGAGCAGCAAGCCCAATAGGATGGATCTCAATTGTATCATTGGAGTACCTTTTGCAAGAATTCAACGGTTTGATCAAGGGTGGGTCCGAACCAGGGCTCCACCAGCCAAAAGGAATGGGGGCTGTCCGGGTGGACAAACACTTCGGTGTAAATGCCCCATTCCCCGAGTTTTTTTATCATATCGTCCCTTCCGGCATGGAAGCGGGGTTGGGAACTATTGATGAACAAAATGGGAGGGGATTCCGAGTGGATGTGCTCCAGGGGAGAGGCTGCTTTCCACAACTGCGGTTTCTCAGAACGGGTACCCCCCAACCAATAGGCCGCATAGGTCCCTTCCCTGGCCTCGGGGTGGACAAAGGAAACGATGCCGTCCACATTCACAACGGCCTTGATGTCCTTATTCAGTTGTCCTGCCAAGCTGGCCAATTGCGCCCCGGCCGAAGCCCCCAGAATGGCAATTTTGTTTCCGTCCAGCGGAAGGTCGGATTCCATTAAAAAAGCAATTGCAGCATGGAGGTCCTCCAGGGCAGCGGGATATTTTGCCTTATCGGCAAGTCGGTAATTTACCGTCATGGCCAGAAAGCCCTTCTGGGCCAATTGCTGTGCCATGGGCCTTAGATTGTCCTTGCTCCCCGATATCCATCCACCCCCGTGGACCAGGAGGATGCCTGGGAACAATTTCCCCTTTTCCTCTGGATTGTAGACATCGGCCTTAAGGTCCAAGCTATCCACTTTGTGATAAATGAGCTCCTCCGATTTTGTTATGCCTTTGGATCCATGTTCCGAAATCCGACGGACCATAGGGTATTGTTTCACCAATTTTTCGTAGGTGCCCTCCAGGGTATAGGGGCTGGCATTGGGCCGTTCCAGCTGGGCGGATGTCCCCAATGCCATCAGAAGGAAAAATAAGGTGATACGGCTTCGGTCCATGGGGTTCATTTTATCCCTTTCAGGGAATTGAATACCAGTTGGGCCACTTCCCGTGCCCCTTCGGGCTGAAAGTGGGTGTTGTCCTCCAGTCCTTCGGGATAGGCCGTGTAGGCCCCTGCCGGCAGGTTCATAAAATATTCCCTGCTGACATACTCCCTGCCCTTGGAGCTGAAAAGGTCCATGGACAATTGGTTCAGATCTATGTAATCCACGCTCATTTCCCGGGCAACATCGATGGCGGCCTGCGGGTACTCCCCATGGATGTTCTCCATTTTGCCCTGGTTCCAGCCCGAATTTCTTGCCACGGGGGTGATCACTATTGGAATTGCCCCCTTCTCCAGGCTCTGATATATGAACAGGCGCAAAAATTCTTGGTAACCTTCCACATTGACATGCCGTTTTGGCTTTTTGCCCCAGGCATCGTTATGTCCGAACTGCATCAGGACCACATCTCCGGGCCGCAGGGAATCGTACACGGCCCGCCAACGGCCTTCTTGGAAGAAGGTCCGGGTGCTTCGTCCCCCCCTGGCCCTATTGTCCACCACAACAGAATCCGTCGGGAACAGGGCACTAACGGCTTCCATACTGTCCTTGACAAAGAAATCCTGGAAGTACTGCCCCCAGCCCGTCATGGGATAACGGTCTTTCATATAATCTTTCCCAGGATCGTAATCCCCGGTATAATCCGCCACGGTGGAGTCCCCGATCAAATATAGAGTCACTGCGTCCTGTTGTTGGCAGCCGCAGAGGAGTAAAATCGTAAAAATCATGAACAGTGTCCTCATCCCGGTTTTATTTGGTTATTCTAAAATAATCAACATCGGCGTATCCCCCATATTTGATTCCTGCCGGACTGCTGCTGAACAGGCCCACCTTTGCACCTACCCATTGCCCGGCTTGCGCCTTGAAAGGTTTTCCAATGTCCTTGAACAGCTTGCCATCGGTACTGTATTTAAATTGGCAAAGGGCATCCGGGCCACTGACCACGACCTGCAGGACCAGGTCGTTGTCCTTGAGGATGACCTCTTCTATCAGTTCTTCCCCCTTGTTGTCCTTCGCTCCCAATGCCCTGGTCTGCCTTAGTACAAAACCCTTGCCTTCATGGGCGATGGTCAAGGTGGCATAGTCCATGCCAAAGACCACCAGTCCGGCCCGCCTGCCGGTATCGTCACCTTCAGGGACCAATTTGATCTTTGTGGTGGCCGTGAAACTGGGTGCGGGGAATTTTTGCAGCAACAGGTTGGGGCTGTTCCAAAGGTTGTTTTCCCCTTCTTTTTCCGTCAAACTGAAAAGTCGTAAATAGCCCCTGCCCTCGATCAAGGAATACCAGGTCGGGCTTGGATTGGCCTGCCATTGCCATTGAAGGCCCAAGGCATGGGAATCGAATTCATCCGATTCGGGCGGACTGTCAATTGCCATTCCAAGAATGGGCTTGGCATGTTGGGATATCGGCTCCCCTATGCCGTTTCCGTCAAGGTCCCGGCCCATCCAGGGCCAATCTCCCTTCCAGCCCATCGGCTGAAGGTGAACGATTCGACCATAGGCATCCGCATCCTGAAAATGGAGGAACCAATCGCCTCCATCGGGGGTGTCCACCCAGGCCCCTTGGTGTGGCCCATTGATATGTGTGGAGCCTTGTTCCAACACTGTTTTTTCTTCATAAGGGCCGTATATCGACTCGGACCGCAAAACCAATTGCCAACCGGTGGCCACCCCTCCAGCTGGGGCAAAAATATAGTAAAACCCATTTCTCTTGTGGAATTTGGGGCCTTCCACGGTGGGATGTCGCCCTTCGCGCCCATCGACGACGACGGTGCCTTCCCAGTCGGTGAA
>CALDPL010000059.1 GCA_937911965.1 uncultured Allomuricauda sp.
GCTACGCTTGAAGCCGCCCTGTTCCATGTACCTCAGGTAGTGGTTTACAAGGCCAATGCCCTCTCGGTCATGATTGCCAGGCGGGTTATCAGGGTCAGGTTTATTTCCCTGGTCAACCTGATCATGGAACGGGAGGTGGTCAAGGAACTGGTGCAGGGGGAACTGACCGCGGCCAATCTCAAAAGGGAGCTCGACAAAATTCTGGAAGGGCCCGATCGGGAAACCATGCTTTCGGATTATGGGATGCTCAAGAAAAAACTGGGCGGACGGGGTGCCAGTGAACTGACCGCACGATTAATCGTCGAAAATGCGTAGTTTTACCTTCCAAGTGAACCCTATTAATCTTGGATGTTGCGAAAAACCTCAATCGTACTGCTGATCCTCCTCCTGGCCTCCTGTGGCCCCGGAAAGAAGGGACGAACCTACAGCAAGACCCGAACCCTGACCGTGGAAGGCTCCATGCCCGATTCCACCGGGGAAGGGACCACGCCAATGAAAATGACCAAAAAGGAAATCCGAAAAAATGAAAAGGCCGAGGCCATCATTTCCACGGCTTTGGACTATTCCGGTACCCGCTATAGGTACGGGGGCACCACAAAAAAAGGAATGGATTGTTCCGGCCTGGTCTATGTGGCCTTGTTGGAGCACGGGATCCCATTCCCCAGGACCTCCTATCAAATGGCCCAGGAAGGCCAAAAAATCGACCTGAGGGAGGTGGAAAAAGGGGACCTGCTCTATTTCAAGACCACCAAGACGGGAAAGCGCATCAACCATGTCGGCCTGGTCGTCGAAGTCGAGGGGGATGACATCCGGTTCATCCACGCCACTACCTCCAGGGGTGTACTGGTATCCTCCATAAGGGAGGGCTATTGGAACCATGCTTTTGTCAAGGCCATGCGGATTCTGTAAGAAGTCAAAAAAACATCTTCAATACTTGGGTCAATACATTAGAACGACTGAAATTTATCACCCATATAATGTTTCAGATTCCACTTTTTCGTGGTGTCCAAAGCACGTTCCAATACAATCAGTTTTTGGTCCGTATGGATTTTAAAATATGCTATGGTTTCGTCTGCAAGCGTGCCATCCAAACACAGCAATGTTTCTCTTTCTCCGTCCGATGCCATGAAAATATCATTCTTTTTGAATTGCTTTTGTGGAGAAACCGTATAATTAAGTTTAAAGCCGTTTTTGATCAATATTTCCGTAATGAGTTCATCCCGGTTGAAAACGGTCAACATTTGCGCTTCTTTATCCACGATGTATTTTTTCAATGCTCTCACATTTTCCTCGTCGGACTTTTCAGGGTCGGGAGCATATTCTACTCTTGGGAAGTTGGATTTTGTCAATTTGAAGACTTTGAAACCAAGTCCATTTAGCAGATTATCATCATCTTTCTTTTTATTGAATAAATCAGGTTGTTCGTTTTTCTTTTCTTCAATAATTTTTTCAATAACCCGCTTGTTGCGTTCTATGGTTATGTCACTGATTTTTTTGAAGCCTGCTTTGTATGCCTCGCTTTTTTCGTCCGTTGCTTCGGGCAATTGGACTAAAATATATTTTCGAGTTCCATTGTCTTCAATATTTAGTTCATTGATTGCGTGCGCAGTGGTGCCGGAGCCTGCAAAAAAATCTAAAATTATATCACCTCCATTTACTGAAAGTTCGATTATTCTCTTAAGTAATCTAACGGGTTTAGGGGTGTCAAAATATTGTTCGCCGTCAAAAATTTTACGACACTCTTGAGCGGCTTCTTGATTGTGACCAACATCCTTGTGATACCAGATTGTCATAGGCGTGATACCTTCTTTCACATCACTCAAAAATCTTTTTAATCGAGGTACATTTTCACCATTTTTTCCAAACCAAACCCTATCATCATCAACTAATTCTTGAAATTTCTCTTTAGAAAATCTCCAACAAACGCCTTTAGGAGGATTTACCCTTCTTCCGGATGGAGTCGTAATCTCGTAATCATATTGAGCACTATATGTCTTTACCGTCAAATCACCTGAAACCCAATCACCACGTTCATCATTGTCTGGATTTTTGTACCTCGCCAACGCTCCTTCGCTTCTGTCCAATAAGAAT
This sequence comes from uncultured Allomuricauda sp., assembly GCA_937911965.1. Taxonomy (GTDB): domain Bacteria; phylum Bacteroidota; class Bacteroidia; order Flavobacteriales; family Flavobacteriaceae; genus Flagellimonas. Next base: position 2,092 of record CALDPL010000059.1, read on the forward strand.
GGTCGATAGATTTCCTTACTCTTTGAATAACATAAAACATGGTCATGGTTTGCAGAAAACCATTTTGCATCATTTGAGGGTGCAAACTTTTTTTCCCAAATTATATTTGAAACAAAATTCTCCTCTCCAAACACATCATCACACAACTTCCTTAAATGATGCACCTCATTATCATCTATGGAAATGAAAATCACACCATCTTCACGCAATAATTGTCTTGCAATCAGCAAACGGCTGTACATCATGTTCAACCAGTTACTATGAAAACGTCCGTCTGTTTCCACATTGCTATCGATCTTGATACCATTCTCGGTCATTCCGGCATCTTCCCAATATTCCTTTCGATCCTGTTTGAAATCGTCAGTATAAACAAAGTCTTTCCCCGTATTATAGGGAGGGTCTATATAGATGCATTTGATCTGTTCCCGATAGCTTTGGCTCAATAATTTGAGTACGGCCAAGTTTTCGCCCTCTATGATCAGGTTTTCGCTTTCGGTCGGGTTTACGCTTCTTGCCTCATCATAAACCAATGTGGCATCGGTAGGTGTAAAAGCTTCACGTTTGGCCTTGCTTTTTCCAAACCAACGAAACTCATAGCGTTCCGTCTCGTTTACGCCCTCAGTGTCCACCACTTTTTTTAGTTCATTGATGCTTAGTTTGCCATCTTCAGTAAAGATATCAGGCATCAACTTTTTAAGCTGCTCCAAACGTTCTTTGTTCCAATCGTGCGATTGTACGTTTTCCAATGGGTTGTCCGTATTTTCTTGAATGTCCATTCTTATTCTGTTATTGCATTTATGTCTTTTACAGCCTCATCTTTAAAATGCATATAGTCCTTTACCGGTGCTTTGTATCTTACCTCCACCCCCAGCGCTTTGAAATGCTTGACTGCACAAAGAATTTTATATACTTCACTTTCTTTTAATGCTTTTTTATCGTTGATGTCATTTGTCCCTTTGGTTTCTATTACAAAATAAAACTCACTTTCTTTCCCATCCCTCAATAGTTTTCGTTTCATCACGATACCAAAATCCGGCTCATACTCCCCGATAGGTGTCGGGATTTTATAATAGCTTGGTAGTTTTAAGAAACAAACCAATTCGTCATCACGGTCTGCACCAATGGCAAACTTCCGCTCCACATTACTATCAATCAACATTTTGTCGAATACACCTTTTTGTGGTGTGTCAATATAGCCACTGTCATGAATGTTTTTGACGAAATCATCAAATTCAAAAGGAAAGGTTTCATCGGTTAAATGATAATCCAAGCCCCTAAGCATTTCATCCAATTCAATGTTCTTTATCAAATTGGCGGATTGATGGATGTACTGTGGTGGATTTTTGGCAAAGTCTTCGTGATTGTCCAATTGCTTTTCAATTTCAAAAAGGGAATTATAGGACAGCCCTGTGTTTTCGCTTAATTCTTCCACTAAATCCAAAGGCGTATAGTACGCCTTTAGTTTATAGGTTTCTTTTCCTGAGAATTCATCTCGAATACCGCTTTCATCAATAACCCCGATCGTTCGGCTCGATACTTCTGCTTGATAATCAGTTATCGAAATGGCATTTAATGCTTTTACACTTCGTGTGATCAAAGCCTGTTCGTCAAAAGCAACCGAAAAGTTCGTTTTCTTGGACAATGCTTTCCAAAATCGCTTGAAGGCCCGATCAACGGTTTCATTTCGATTCCGCTTAAAATGAACTTCGTTTTGCGGCTTGCCTTTATGCGTATGGCTCATACCTGCAGCTGCTTGTGCAGTACCATAAATTTCTTTGATCTCCTCTTGATATTGGGTTACAAAGGTTTCGTAAGTCTCATTTGGAATAACGGTCAATTGGTTGATGAGTATATCCTCTGCTCCATCCAAAACATCATAAACACGCTGTCCATTTTGATTGACGGCAATTCGCAAACCACGACCAATTTCTTGACGTTTTTTGATTTCAGAATACGAATTGTTCAACGTGGCGATATTGAATATATTGGGATTGTCCCAGCCCACACCCAAAGCGGAATGGGAAAATATAAACTCAATTTTATTCGCTACGGAATCACCATAGGACAATAATTCTTCTTTGTCTTTTAAAATAGCGTCAAAAATTTCCGAATTTTTACGCATTGAATTTTCATTGTCGGTAAATTCTCCTTTTCCTGTTTTGGCAAAGTAAAATCCCTGAACGGCCTCAATATGTTCGTTTGTCGCAATTTGTCCATCATGATACTCGGGATAAAGTGCTCTGTATTTATCAATAAATAGCTTCTTGATAATCGGGTCTTCACTTACATAATTGGCTACCTTATCTATGAAAACCAATGAAAGGCATTTGATACCCTGTTCCCGTAATTTTTGCTTCTTTGTAAAGTGCCGGATAATCAGCCATTCCAATTGCAGGTCCCATATACTCTGAATACTCCCTGAAGTTTGTTTTTCAAAAATCTGCGTTCCATTGGTGAAGGTAACTGACCATTTTTGCGTTCGCAAACTCTTATTGATCCGTTCAATACGATAATTGAGATAACTGGGGTTGTTTGTTATTGTTCCCAGGTTATCCCCGTCTTTCAGCCATTTTGTTTCCTTAAATTCTATTTTGCCACTGGCGGATTGATGCCATGCCCTGATTTTTGCCCTTATCGGGTTTTTACCGTTCTGAATTTCGGTCAACTCCAATTTCAACGTTGCTTCATCGTTCTTCTCAGTAACGGTCAAAACTTCGATTTTCTTGACCAGACCTTGCTTGTAACTATCATAGGGAGTAAGACGGTAAACCAGATTTTTGACCACTTTGTGCGTAGCCGAATAGCGTAGCTTAAAAAGTGGATTTAGTTTACCGATCTGTTTAATGGAATTGGCTGTATCCATCCCTTCCTGTGGCTCGTCCATTACAATTATCGGGTTGGTTTTGCCCAATGATACTATATGGGGCAAATTATTAAACAGATCTTCCCGTTTTGCTTGATTCAGAATTTTGTCCTCAGAATTGAATGAGGCCAAGGTCATTATCATTATCTGCGGATGTTGCTCCTCAATAAAGTTGGTTACCTTATTTAGTTTCTTACTGCTGTATTCAAAAGAATTGGGTACGAATCCATAGAGGTCCTCCAATTGCTTTCCAAATGTTTTCAATGTTTTCAGGACCCCCTGACGAATGGCGACCGAGGGCACCAAAATGATGAATTTTGTAAAGCCGTAATGCTGGTACAGTTCACAAATGGTTTTAACATAAACAAGTGTTTTACCCGTCCCCGTTTCCATTTCAATGGTCAGCTCCCAATCCTTGGAAGTCATTGCCGTTTTTTCTTCAATGCCATTTTCTGTGCAAACATCCCTTATGTTTTCTGAAATTTGTTCAGGGGACAAAGTAGCAGTATTGGATCGAATACCCTCAAAACACGAATTGTCGAACGTATTTTTGATAGTGCCATCAAATACTTTAACAACCGATTGGATGGCAACCTGCTGATACTTGAGTTCTTCTAATTTTATTTGCATTGATCGTTGGTATTGATCTTACTTTGGTATTTGATTTTCTGTTCGGCCAATTTTAAGGCCTTCATCCCAAGCTCCTCATCCTTGATTTCAATTAGAATCCTGTCACTCAGATATTGGATCGTAAGTTCGCTTTCATCCAAATCTAGAATTTCAGCGAGTTTAACTACTTGTTCTTTCGTGGCTTTCCTTTCATTGCGTTCTATTTTACTGAGAATGGCCGTATCCACATCCAATGCCGCACAAACATGACGTAAAAGCAATCCTTTTTCAACCCGTGCATCTCGTAGGATTTGACCTATTGTCCTAATTTTTTTCATTTGTCATATAATGATGTTCATATATATTTTGACATATATGGTCAAATATAAAACATTCCCATATGGTATCCTAGGTTTTTCGAAGAAAAAATCCCTTCCGCCAAGGAGCAAAAGGGATTGGTTTTCAATATTTTATTTTGTGCTCAGGCCTTTTCCAATTCAGGGGTGTCGGAACCTTCGTCGACTTTTCCTTCCCCTTCCTCGGCCCCATGGGTCAAGCGTTTCAAGGGTTTCAACAGTGCGATGACGCAGAGTCCGAACAGGGACCAGATGACCGTGATGCCCAAAAAGATTTCAAATTCCCCCAAGTGTTGGGAATACCTTCCGATCAAACTTGCTCCCATATTTCCAAGCCCTGTGGCCGCCCAATAGAGTCCCATGATGATGGAAGCATACTTCAATGGCGCCAATTTGGTGATGAAGGAGAGGGATACGGGGGAAGCACAGAGTTCCCCTATGGTATGGAACAGGTAGGCCAAGATCAACCAGTACATGGCCGAGGAGCCCGCATTTTCATATTGTACGGAAGCCGCGGTCATAAAGCCAAAACCCAAGGCCATGATGATCAGGCCCACAGCCATCTTGAACAGGGAGGAGGATTCTTTGCCCGCCTTGCGCCAGCGCAGCCAAAAGGCTCCCACGGCCGTGGCCAGGGTAATGATGAAGAAGGAGTTCACCGATTGGAATACCGAGGCCGGAATTTCAAAGAGTCCGAAGAAATTCCGATCCGTCTTTTGACTGGCATAGAGGTTCATCAAGCCCCCGGCCTGTTCAAAGGCGGCCCAAAAGAGAATGATCAACAGAAAGGACAACAACAGTACCTTGACCCGATCCTTTTCAATGGCCGTAAGGGGCCGGTCCAAAATGGCCCGATCTGCTTCGTTCTTCCTGGATATCAGATTTCCCACATGGGGAATGTACCGCTGCCCCCAGATATAGACCGCCTGCCCCAGGAACATCCCGATGGCGGCCAATCCGAATCCGTAATGCCAGTTATAGGTTTCCCCGACCCACCCGCAGAGGATGGGGGCCAGAAAACCACCGATGTTGATTCCCATATAGAAGATATAGAATCCCAGGTCCCTGCGCTCATCCTTCTCCTTGTACAGCCCCCCTACCATGGAGGAAATATTGGGTTTGAGACATCCCACCCCCATGATCACAAAAAGACAGCCAAGATAAAAGGTCAATTCAGAGTTCAGGGCCAAAACGGCATGTCCGATACAGAGTAGGGCTCCCCCCAACATGACGGTTTTCTTCTGCCCCAAGAGCCTATCGGCGATCCAGCCCCCGGGCACCGAGGCGAGATAGACCAGCATGGTGTACCAACCATAAAGGGCCAGGGCCTCTTGGTTGGTCCAGCCAAATCCGGGGTTTTTGGATCCGGTCTCGGACACCAAAAAGAGAACAAACAGGGCCCGCATCCCATAATAGGAAAAGCGTTCCCACATTTCGGTAAAGAACAGCACGTACAGTCCCACGGGATGTCCAAATAGTTCTCTTTGGTGTATTGCCTTTTTTGTCGCTGACATAGGGTTTGGATTAGGTTAGAGGTTTTCCTTTACGAATTGGGTCAATTTGGTAAAGAGGTGCAAGCGGGTGTTCCCACCTGAGATTCCATGGTTCTTGTCCGGGTAGATCAACCACTCAAAGGGCTTGTTGGCCTGCACCAGGGCCTCGATCATCCGCATGCTGTTCTGTACGTGCACATTGTCGTCCCCACTGCCGTGGACCAACAGGTACTTGCCCTTCAACAGTTCGGGATAATTGAAGGGGGAGTTTTCATCATAGCCGCTTGGATTCTCCTGGGGGGTCTGCATATAGCGTTCCGTGTATATGGTATCGTAGAACCTCCACGAGGTCACCGGGGCCACTGCTATGGCCATTTCGAACACCTCATTGCCCTTGAGGATGCAATTGGTGGACATAAAGCCCCCGTAGCTCCAGCCCCAGATTCCCGTCCTGTTTTCATCGATATAGGGAAGTTCGCTCAGTTTCCGGGCCGCTGCGATCTGGTCCTCCACCTCGTATTTTCCGAGTTCCAATTGGGTGAGTTTTTTAAAGTCCCGGCCCTTGAGCCCGGTCCCCCGACCGTCCACACAGGCCACGATATACCCTTCGGAGGCCAAAAGTTGGTGCCAGTAGTCGTTGCTGCCCATCCAGGAGTTGGACACCGATTGGGAGCCCGGACCGCTGTATTGGAACATAAAGAGGGGATATTTTTTGTTGGGGTCGAAATCCACCGGTTTGATCATCCACATGTTCAATGGGTTCCCATTGATCTCCAAGGTGGAAAACTCCTTAAAGGAAACCTCATAGCCCTTCAATTTCTCCAAAAGGGCCGAATTGTCCTTGATGGCCTTGAGCATTTTTCCGTCCGAGGCCCTGTGAAGGGTATAGGCCGGGGGGGTGGTCGCACTGGAAAAAGTGTTGATGTAATAGGTATGATCGGCACTGAAAGCCGCGGAATTCCTTCCCTGAAGGGTGGAGAGCCGTTTCTTTTTGCTCCCTTTTGTGGAACAGCTGTAAATGTCCCTGTTGATCGATCCGTTTTCAACGGATTGATAGAAGATCCGGTCATTTTTTTGGTCATATCCATAATACCGGGTCACCTCCCAGGGTCCCTTGGTGATCTGGTTTTTGAGCTTCCCGTCCCTGCCGTAGAGGTAGAGGTGGTTGAAGCCATCGGCCTCGGAGGTCCAAATGAAACTGTCATCGGCCAAAAAAGTAAGGTCGTCATCGATGTCCACATAGGCGTCGTCCCGTTCCTCCAGCAGCAGGGATACCGAATTGTCCCCTGCATCGACCCTAAGCAACTTGAGTTGGTTCTGGTGCCGGTTCAGGGTCTGTACGGACAGACCATTGGGATCGTTCATCCATTTGATCCTTGGGATATAATGGGGGTTCCCCAAATCGACCGCTGAAATGTTTCCTGAGACCATGTCCACTATATGAAGGCTTACCAGGGAATTGGCCTCCCCGGCCTTGGGATACTTGAATTCGTGTTGGGTGGGATACAGGCCACTCCCATAGACGTCCATGGAAAATAGGGGCACAAGGGACTCATCAAATCGCAAAAAAGCGATTTTGCTGCCATCCGAATTCCAGGCAAAGGCACGTACAAAACCAAATTCCTCCTCATACACCCAATCCGTGACCCCATTGATGATGCTGCCCTTTGCCCCATCATGGGTCAACTGTCTGGGGGTCTTCCCGGCCAGGTCCATGACATATAGGTTGTTCTCACTTACATAGGCGACTTTGGAACCGTCCGGGGAAAGGGTGGGTTCCTGGATCTTCTCCTCGGAAATCCGGACCAGTTCCTTGGAAACCAGGTCATAGACATAATATATTCCCAGGGTGGACCTTCTAAAGATGGACTCCACCTGGGTGGCCAAGAGTATCTTGGACTCGTCATCGCTGAAACTGTAGGAGCTAAAGTAAGGGATCGTGGAAGAGGAGGCCACCAAGGTCCCCACCTTTTCCAAGGTCCTGTAGTCGTATTGGTCCAAACTGCTGGTTCGGGGGGATCCGCTCCTGTTCAAAACGGTATAGTGTTTGCCGTCGTCCATGGATCGGAGCACATCCATGGATTCGGTCCTGAATTCGCCTCCCCAGATCTCCTCCAGGCTGATTTTCTTCTGCTGGGCCGTGGAAAGGGCAAAAATCCCAAAAAGGGAAATACACACTAAAATCCGTTTTCTCATAAGGTGATAAAATTATTATAACCCCCAAGTTTACTAATATTTATCGGAATACTAAACTTTGTTGTTGGATTTACAACAGGGACAAGGGCCGTTCAAAAAGGTTACAGGGTCCCGAAATGGGACGAAAACCCCTCCACAGGTCCCGTTCAAAACCCGGGATTTGCCCTCCAAAAGGGGATCTTGTTCCAACCACATTATAGCAACCTAAAGGCAAAGGGCGCCAATGCTTTGGTCTAAATCGACTCCCCGGCCCACGGCCGTACTCCCAAAAACAGGCCCCTTTCCCATCCAAAGGGATAAACGTTGGATTCTTTATCTTTGGGAGCATTAACCCACAACCCTATGGACAGTCCCGTAGAAGGATTTTCAAAACGTTCCAAGGCGGAGAAACTGGAATGGATCGCCCAAAACCATACCGCAGATCCCCAGGCCAGCATCGAATTGCTGCAATCCTATTGGAACCCGGACCCCAAGGTCCAGAAATTGCACGATGAGTTTATAGAGAACACCCTCTCCAACCATTACCTCCCCTATGCGGTGGCCCCCAACTTCCTGATCGATGGCGCACTGTACACCATCCCCATGGTCATAGAGGAAAGCTCAGTGGTGGCCGCTGCCAGCAAGGCCGCCAAGTTCTGGTTGGATCGGGGCGGTTTCAGTACCCGGGTCTTGGGCACCGAAAAAGTGGGACAGGTCCACTTCATTTACAAGGGGGACAAAAACAAATTGCCCGCCTTCTTTGAAGGGCTCAAACCTGAGCTCCTAAAGAGCATTTCCACGATCGGGGCCAATATGGAAAAAAGGGGCGGGGGATTAAAGGAAGTCGAACTCCGTGACCTGGACCATAAAATAAAGGGATACCACCAATTGCACTGCACCTTTGAGACCAAGGATGCCATGGGGGCCAATTTCATCAATTCCTGCCTGGAGGCCTTTGCCCAATGCCTAAGGGAAAAGGCACTGGAATACGAAGCCTTTACCGAGGAGGAGAAAAAAGTGGAGGTGGTCATGTCCATCCTATCCAATCACGTCCCCGATTGCCTGGTGCGGGTCCAGGTCAGCTGTCCGGTCTCCCAAATGGGAAACTCCGGGATGGGCGGGGAGGAATTCGTCCAAAAGTTCCTCCGGGCAGTGGCCATCGCCGAGGTGGAGCCCCATAGGGCCGTGACCCACAACAAGGGCATCATGAACGGGGTCGATGCCGTCGTCCTGGCCACGGGCAATGATTTCAGGGCGGTGGAGGCCGCGGTACATGCCCATGCCGCAAAGGAGGGAACCTACTCCAGTTTGAGCCATGCCACCATAGAGGACGGGATATTCAAATTTTGGATGGAACTGCCCTTGGCCCTGGGCACCGTGGGAGGCCTTACCTCCCTGCATCCCATGGCCAAACTATCCCTTGAAATCCTTCAAAGACCCAGTGCGGAACAACTCATGCGCATCGTGGCCGTGGCCGGAATGGCACAGAATTTTGCCGCCCTCCGTTCCCTGGTCACAACAGGCATCCAAAAGGGGCATATGAAGATGCACTTGCTCAACATCATCAACCAATTGGGGGCCAATGAGGAGGAAAAACAAAGCCTGTTGGAGCATTTTAAAAAACACAGGGTGACCCATACCACGGTACGGGAAGCCTTGGAGGGAATCAGGTCAAAATCATGAAAAAGCGCTTTTACAGCAACGGCAAACTCCTGTTGTCCGGGGAATACGCCATTTTGGACGGGGCAAGGGGCCTGGCGATCCCCACATCCTATGGGCAATCCCTACAGGTCGGACCCACAAATTCCGGCCTATTGGAATGGAAGAGCTATGATGAAAATCAAAGCCTTTGGTTCACCGCCGTTTACAAGCTAGAATCCCTGGAGCTGGTTTCCACATCCGATCAAGGGGTGGCAAGCCTGCTCCAAAAACTACTTCGGGACGCAAAAACCCAAAACCCACTTATTATGGGGGAGGTCGATGGGCTACTGATGGAGTCCGATTTGAGCTTTCCCAGAACCTGGGGCCTGGGCAGCTCCTCCACCTTGATCAACAATCTGGCCCAATGGGCCAGGGTAGATCCCTATGGCCTGCTCTGGAACAGCTTGGGAGGCAGTGGCTACGACATCGCCTGTGCCCGCCATCATCGCCCCATCAGCTATCGATTGAAGGCAGGAAGGCCCGAAATCCGGGAAATTGACTTCAATCCCCCCTTCAGGGGCTCCCTGTACTTTGTCCACCTCAATCAAAAACAAAGCAGCAAGGAAGCCATAGCCGCCTATAGGAACCGGGTTTTTGACAAGGAATCCCTAGTACATGAAATCGACCAGATCACCCATAAGATGGTATCGGCCCCCACCTTGAGTGAATTCGAGATCCTGATGGAACGACACGAGGAAATCCTGTCCAAGATCCTGGGCATTCCCCCGGTCAAACAACAGGTGTTTCCCGACCATCCCGGAGCGATAAAAAGCCTTGGGGCATGGGGAGGGGATTTCATCCTGGCCACAGGGGACCAGGGGTGCCGGGGATATTTCGAGGGAAAGGGATATCCAACGGTGATTCCCTATACGAGAATGATCCTTTGACAGCATCCGTCCAAGGAAGAATCCCTAAATGGTCTGATGGACTTTGTTATCATTCCCCAAAAACTAAGCCGGGCAAGGGGAGCCGCACAACCAAAAGCCCGAAACTGCACCCTATATATGGACCATCCCTAAAACGAAGCCCCGGTGAAAACCATATGCCTCCTCCTGCTTGGACTTGTCCTTTTCAGTTGTTCCAAGGATGACGATGGGGGCCTCAAAAGGGGCGTCAATGGATCCGTAATGGGCCCTGTTTCCTGTGGCTCGGAAGGAATGGGCCTTGCCTATGGCATTGTTCCAAGCAATTTTGACCTTAGTTCGGGTTTTATCATAACGGCGACCTTGCCCGATGAATTCAAGGAAGAAGGGCTGAAAATCAAATTTGACATGAAACCCTCCAAAAAATACATCACCTATTGTACGGCCAATTTCTTTCCGGATCAATTTTATGAACTGTTCAATGTCGAACTTTTGGAAGATCGGGATAGAATCCAAGAAAACCGGAATCCCCGGCCCCAGAAATAAAAAACCGCCCTGGAACCATAGTCCCGGACGGTCTTTTGTGTTCTTTTAACCCTACAGCCTAATAGAAATTGGCCCGCATGTCCTCGATTTCGGCCTTTTCCATCAAGGCATTGAAAACGGCACCGTTCACCTGGGCCGCGGCTGCGGTGCCCAAGCTGTTGGCATAGGTACTGTAATTGTCCAATACCGGGGCGGGCACCTTATTGGTCACCTTGATCATATAGACCCCGCTTTCCCCTTCGATCAGCCCGGAGGTCTGGTCCTTGTCCAGGGCAAAAGCGGTTCCCACCACCATGGGCTCCCTACCTGCGCCGGGCAGGGTCGGGGCGTTCAGGGTAAGGGCCGAAGCCGGGGTGATCGAAACGTTGTTGTTGGCGGCGATATCCTCCATGGACCTCCCTTTGTTGGCGGCGATGATCTGCTCGGCCTTGCGTTGTTTTCTAATCTCCGGCAGGGCGGTCGTGGAAGCGTCCTCAGGGGACATCAAGCCTTTTCTGTACTTCCTGGTCAACTGGGCCACTACATACCCATTGTTCACATTGAAGCGTCGGATATCCCCGACCTCGGTGTCCTTGTTGAAGGTCCACTGTACGATGCTGCGCTGGGACCCAAGTCCGGGAAGGCTCTCCTCCATTTCCTTGATCTTGTTCACAGGCCGCACCACAAGGCCCTTTTCCCGGGCAATGTCCCCAAAGTCCTCGGGCTCTGCCTCGTGCACTGCCATTTCAAAACTGGTGGCATCGGTAAAAAGGGTGTTCATGGTCAAGTCGGAGGGCTCAACGCCCCTGCTCAGGGTGGCCACCTGGAACACATCCCTTTTGTCGTCCACCTTGATGATGTGGAAGCCGAATTCGGTCTCCACCATACCTATGGCCCCTACCGGGTTCCCAAAACAGAAATCATTGAATGCATCGGTCATGATCCCTTCCTGAAAATAACCCAGATCCCCCCCTCGTGGCGCTGTGGGCCCATCGGAATTTTCCCGTGCCAAGGTGGTGAAGACCGCACCATCCCGTCTGGCCTCCGCCAAAAGCTCCCTGGCCCTGGCCTCTGCTTCCGCCTTGGTCCTTGTAACGGCCGGGTTGGCACGCTCGGCACCTTCCCAGGAAATCAGGATATGACTGGCCTTGACCGAACCATTGGCCTTCTTGTCCATAAGCTTGGAGACCCTGAAGGAATCCCCTTCCCTATAGGGACCATATACTTCCCCGATTCCCAAAGCCGTCAGGCTATCGGCGGCAACCGAGGGCAATTCGCTCTTGGCCTTATATATCGTATCGAACTTGCTATCGGAATACCGATCCAAAAAGTAGGCCATGTCCCCAGTGTTCAAAAAGCCGGGAATGGTATCGTAGGTGTCCGTTTCCGCTGAATACTCCACAGTGTTTTCCAAAAGGGCCAAAATGGATTCCCGCACCTCGTTCTCATCCTCCACCGAAGGCCTTTCCTCAAAATACACGAAACGAATGTCCCTGGCATCCTCCTGTTGAAAACGGTTGCTGTGCGCTTTGATGTATTTCTCGATCTCCCCTTTGGAGACCGCTATGCTGCTGTCGGCTATGGAGCTGTAGGGAATCCTCACGTATTGGATGGCAACCTGGTCATTCACAAGTTTGTATTCGAACTCCCCTTCGGCAAGGGTGGCTCCCACCCCGCCCTTGATCAGGTTGAAGTACAACCGTTCCTTGGCGGCTTCGATAATGGCCCGCTCATCCTGTAACCAGGCTTCAAAACGCAGGGGGTCGTTGGCCCTCCAATCGGCAATGGTGCTCTTGAAAATCGCTTCGTTGAAAACCCCATTGGAATCCTGGAAATCCGGAATCTGTGCATACCCTGAGGAACGGACAAATTCAATGATTTGATCGCTTTCCACATCCACCCCCAAATTCTCGAACTGCTGGTTCAGGATGGTCCTTCGGACCTCTTGGTCGTATACCATATTGACCACTTGGGTGGAAGTGAAACCGGGGCCGTAGTTTCTGGAGGCCGTTTCCACCTTCCTTCTGAACTGATCGATGGAAATATCCTCCCCATTTACCTCGGCCACAGAGGATCCGATCTTCCCTGCGCCGGAAAAATCACCACTGGTGAATACCCCTGATATTACAAATGCGAAAAGGGCCAAACCGATGATCAAGATCAACACCGTTGTCCGTTTTCTAATGTTTTCCAATATTGCCATTCTACTCTTGGTTTTCTTTATTTTCAGTGGGCGAAATTACCACTTTCTTTTTAAATACTAAAGCTAAAATCCAGGCGGAAGCCATTAATCCTCAGTACGCACCTTTAGTCTTACCAAATCGATTTTGGTGTTGGACACTTCCAAAATTTCAAAGGTAAAACCCTCAATGTCCACCTCGGATCCCTGGTCGGGAATATGGCCGGTCTTGTTGACGATCAGCCCCCCCAAGGTTTCGTACTCCTCCCCCTCGGGCAGTTCCAATCGATAGGTCTCATTGATATAGTCCACTTCCAATCGGGCAGAGAACCTATACTCCCCCTCACCCACCTTCTCCTCCAATAGATCGACGGTATCGTGTTCGTCCTCGATTTCCCCAAAGAGCTCCTCCACAATATCCTCCACGGTCATTATTCCGGCCGTCCCTCCATATTCATCGAGGACCACGGCCATGCTCTTCCTTTTTTTGGTCAATACATTGAGGATGTCCTGGATCAACATGGTCTCTGGCACGAATTCCACGGGCATCAACATCCCCTTGATGGTCTTGGGCTTGTTGAAGAGTTCATAGGAATGTACATAACCTATGATTTCGTCTATGTTGCCCTTGTAGACCAAGATCTTGGAGTATCCGGTCTCGATAAAGAGTTTGGTCAGGGCCTTGGGGGTTTCCCCCAGCTCCACGGCCGTGATCTCCGTTCGGGGCACCATCACTTCCCGGGCCTTGAGGGTTGAAAACTGGAGGGCGTTCTGAAAAATTTGGATCTCCGAGTCCATTTCCTCCTCCCCATTGCCGGTCTCCATATGTTCACTGATATAGTCCTCGAGCTCCAACTTGCCAAAGGACAACTGCAATTCCTCTTCCCTGCTCCTGAGCATCGGCCATAAGATCAGCTTTGAAATCCTCAAAACCGACCAGGAGACCGGGGAGAGCAACAGATGGAACAGATAGGCAGGAATGGCCAGGGCCTTGAGCAGGACATTTGAATAGACCTGGAAGAACACCCTGGGCAAAAAAGCCGCGGTCGACAAAAAGATCAGGGCGGTCAACAGGATTTGGGGGATCAGGGCATAATCCGAAAAAAGGGAATTCCAAAATCCACTCTGGAGGGGCAGCCACCCCTGAAACCATTCCAAGACCCATTCCCCCATATACAGGCAGTATACCACCAGGGAAATGCAATTCCCAATGATAAGACTGGCCAAGAAACGGGAAGGTCGATCTGTGATCTTGGTCAGGATCTTGCCCAGGACCCCTCCCTTCTTCTTCTCCATTTCAATATGGATCCTATTGGCGGAAATAAAGGCCATTTCCATCCCCGAGAAAAACGCGGAGAACAACAGACTGATCAAAATAAGGGTCAGGGAGGGGTCCAAGGTCAATCTTGATTTTCCTTTTGCCGGGCCTCAAAGCGCTTTCTATACCTTCTTCTAAAGGTGAACATGGCAATGGAGACCACCGCAAAGAATATAAAAATATAGGTTTCCTTGGGGTTGATGCCCCAAAGGGTGACAATTTTGTAAATGGATACCACTGCCACAAGGAGGTAGAGGTATTCGGTATACCTTAAAATCTTGATCATATCATTCTTCTTTTATGGTCATGACCCCAAAGGTCCTGTGTGCCTTGAAAAAACTAAAATCCCTGTTGAAGTCCATACCCTCTCCGTCCATGACCGTCCCATCCTCCGGATTGGTATAGGTGAAAGCGGTCTCGGTAAAGACCCTGTTGTTCTTTCGGTCAAAGTACAATTGGTCGGCCTCCAACCTTTTGCCATCATGGGTCTCAATGACCACATTGCCCTGCAAATCTATTAAATTGGTTTGGGAATATACAATCCCGTAATCCGCGGTGATGACACTTCTTTGGTCGGATTCATCAAACACATCGACCTTGAGTCCCTCGGGAAAGGTTCGGAACTTAAAGGTTTGGTTGTCAAAATCCTCGGATAAGGGACTGCTCAGTATGGCGACTACCCTTGACCGTGCGGAGTCCTGGGAGTTCATGGGCTCCCGGGTTTCGGTATAGGTCAATGTGAAATTCTGTGCCACCCCCTGTGGAAAAATGGGCCGGATCCGTTCTTCCCCCACCCGTTTATAATCGTCCCCACAGGACATAAAAAGGATTGCCACGGCAAGTACCGTGGCAAAATCCCTTTGGGTGTTATGTATGTTGTTCCGCTTCACATTATAGATTGGGCACCTTTACACTGCCACCGATCCAACAGTTGAAGCTGATGCTCTGCCCGGCCAGACCGGAGTTGAAGATCATCTCCTTGGTGGGGGCCAGGGCGTTGTAACTTTCAACGGACTGCCTGGCGTGCTGGGTCACCGCGGGATCGACCCTAGCGGCCCTTGCGGCCATATCGGCGGCCCTCCAGTAGACGGCCCGCTTTTCAAAGGCGGTGGTCCCACATTCGTTGGCACTGGAGGCATAGAGGTTGGCGATCAACAGATAGGCCTTTCCATTGGCCGGATTGGCCTCAATGGCCTTGTTGGCATAGCTCCTGGCCTGGGATTTGCTGCTCTTTCTCAAAGTGGTGGCAATCTTGTACAGGATGTCCGATTTTTTGTATTTGTCCGTTTCAAGCTCCACGGCCTTGTTGAAGTCCGCAATGGCCCCTTGGGTATCCCCGGCCTTTTGCTTCAGGGCCCCACCGTACATATAGGCGCTGGCCGATGGTTCCAAGGACAATTGGGCCTCGAACAATTTTCTGAAGAGTGGATCGTCGGTACATTCCTTGGCAAACATCCTTCCCACGGCCCTTTTTACCCAGTTCACATCTTCTTTTTTGGCATCAAAGTTCTTTTCATACAAGGGGATGAGGTTGGCACAGTCCGCCAAGCTTCCCAATTTGGCATCCACACTGCCGGCCACCTTTCCATAGGCTTCGGAGTTGTTGCTCGCGATCCTCAGCTGGGTCGCTTCCTTTTTGGTCAGGGTCCCCAAGGAGTCCTTTGGAAGCAACTTGGTGACCACATCGGTCAACTTCTGGTTTTCGGTCTCGATCTTTTCGGTAAGGTTGTCATAGGTATCAAAAACCAATTGCAGGTCCTTTTTACCGGCCGTGTGAAGGTCCACCAAGGTGGAAAAATACAGGTACAGGGCCTTTGCATTGGTGAAGTTCTCAAGGTCTTCCTTGAAGGCCTTGTCCAACATGTCGAAAAGCTCGCTATCCGATGCCATTTTATTATCATAGAGCAAAAGCGCCTTGTCTATGGCCACCCCGGCCTTGGTGAAATTGCTGGGGAAATACTTGATGCTATTGTCGTGAAGGGCAAGCAGTTCCTGAACGAAACCATCCTTCTCTGCCCCGGAGGAATTTTCAATCTTGTGTTCCAAGATCCTTTCCCCCAAGGTAAAGTTTGCCCTGTTGATATCGGGGCAGCTCTCATAGACCATTTTCCAGGGTTCAAAGGCCGCATCATAGTTCTTGACCTTTGCGTGTTCGGCATAAATGGAAAGATTGGTCATGCACTCCGGATTCTGCGCCTGGGCCATACTTAATCCGGACAGCATAGTGACCGATATCATTGTTAAGTAATGTCTCTTTTTCATCGTTCTAATTTTAAAGCGGTTAAAGTACAAATTTTCATTAAAAAATCCTCTTACCGGATTTCTTATGGGTGGTTATTTATCATTTTTCAAATAAAAGCCCCTAATTTATCATTCTTTTTTGAAACCATTTGGCATTCAGGGACAATCCTATATTTATCTTGAAATAACTTTCCTCGATCAGTTGGGCGTCCGTGGTCCCCCTTCTTCCCAGTTCGAACCCCAGGTTCAGATTGGAGAAGTAGGAATCCATGGTCGCACCGCTCAGCGGTAGACCAACTCCAAAAGTTATGCCAAAGTTGTTTATCTCTTTCCCGTTCACCTCCAAACCGGTCTTGTCCAAACGAAGCCCGGCCCGGTATACCACCCGGTTGAAGTAGCCTGTGAGCGCACTGTAGTTCGGAATCCAAAAGCCTCCGAAGGAATAGGAAGTCGCATCGTTGTAGACCACATTGTCCAGACCCAAGAAACTGTTTTCAAAATCACTGTACTGTTGAAAACTGAATTCCCCGGCCACAAGCCAATTACGTTCTTGCCCAAGCCCCAGTCCCAAAGTGGTCCTTGTCGGTATTTTCAGTTCGGTATTTCGCAGGTTGGAAGCATCCAGGTTGACATCCACAACCTCAATATTGTTCCCGGTGGAAGTGGAAAATGACCCGAGGGTCTGGCTATTCTTGGAGACCAGGTTTCCTTGGGTGTTCACCAACACTGAGGTATATAAGGTGTATTTGTTCTTGATTCTTGGGGTATAATTCAGGGCGTACACAAAGTCGTAGCCGTTCACCCTGGACTTTCGGTTGTCAATGGTACCGAACTGTACGTTCTCCACACTCTGTACCCTTTGGTACTCCAAACTCCCGAAATTGAAATTGACCGAGACCCCCAGACTGAGGTTCTTTAGGGGTTCATAGCCCACGGAGGCATAGATCCTGTTGAGGCCGCCCTCTCCGTTGAACACATTGATCACTTCCGAGCCGGTGGAGGTGGTTCCCTCGTCCCTGAGACTGTAACCCACCGAAGAGAAGGGCATGATCCCAAAGCCCATCCCCAAGCCATTGCCAATAGGGAATCCAATGGCCAAATAATCCAGGTTGGTCACCGAGGCGTTCTGTTGCTCGGACCAGTCCTTGAGCCGGTATTCCCTGTGGGAGATCCCGGCGGTATAGGCGGTCATCCGCAATTTGGAGTATGCGGCCGGGTTGGTCAGGTTGACGTGGATGCTGTCGCCGTACAAACTGAGCCCCCCCATCATTTGGTTCTCCACGGTCCCCTTGTCCCGAAGATCGCCGATTCCAAAATAAGAGTATGGTGAAATGGTGGCATTTTGTGCAAAGAGTCCATGGGCGCTTACACAAAGAAAAGCGATCAATATATTTCTAACCATTTAGCTTTTGTTGTATTCCAGCAAGTGATTTAGCCCCTCCAAGAGAAAATTGGGGTTCGCAAATATGGTGTTTTTTAGCCTTTTGACAAAAAAATGGGCGTCACCCCCTGTTAAAATAACTGTTAAATCTTGAAAGCGGGAACGATACTGCTCAATTGTCCCGTCCACTTCCCGGGCCATCCCGTTGATCGCCCCGCTGTGCATACAGCTTTGGGTGTCGTTCCCGATAAAGTCGTGGAGCTCCGCGGGCTCCAATAAGGGCAGGTGCGCAGTTTGCTCGTGTATGGCCCGATACCGCATCCTGAGCCCCGGGGAAATGGCCCCTCCCATATACTCCCCGGAATCGTTCACCATTTCATAGGTGATGCAGCTCCCCATGTCGATCACCAGGCTGTTCCCCCTTGGATTGTGATAGAAGGCCGCCGCCGCCAGTGCCAATCGATCTGCCCCTAGGGTCTGCGGGCTGGCATAACTGTTCCTGAAGGGAAGCTTGGAGTCCTTGGACAGCAGGTGAACCGGTGAGAACAGGGCCACCACATCCCGCTGGTTGGCGTCCAATCGCCCCACCGAGGAAATCAGGGTGTGGCCAATGCCGGGATATCGGGAAAAAAGCCCTTTCACCCTGGACACAAACAGTTCGGGTGCCGAACTTTCCACATGGAGGGCGGCCCCATTTTGGAAAACGGCATACTTTGTCGAACTGTTCCCTATGTCCAAGACCAGATTCATGGGGGCAAAGGTCGGGGAATTGCAAAATATTCAAGGCCTTTTTTCCTCTTTTTGTTTGTATATCCTATTTTTGAAATTATATTTGCAGCCCTTTAGTGCATGGTACCTTAGCTCAGTTGGTAGAGCAACGGACTGAAAATCCGTGTGTCCCTGGTTCGATTCCTGGAGGTACCACAAGTAAAAACCGCAAACGTCTTTCAATCAAGACTTTGCGGTTTTCTTGTTTTTTCACGGTGCCTATTTCGGGTCAGTTTAATTCCATGATCCATTTTTCTTACCAAACCTCCCCGATCATGGACCATCCCAAACAGAGGTTCAAAGTGGACTCCTGTCCGGTAAATTTATACAAAGGAGCGTAAAACACATTCATCACGAAGTGTGGATGTGATGTAAGCGACCTGCCAACCTTGTGAAAGAATATATTGACGAATGGTTTCCGGTGATGCTTCACCTATTGAACAAGGGAAGAACCCATCAGACCAAAGTATTTTTCGATACCAATAGTATTGATGTAATGTAGTAGAATGTAATAACCATAACTGACGTGTAGATTCTTGTTTGAGTCTACGAACAATTTGTGAAACCGATAGCCGTGGTATATAACGGATAAGAAAATGAACGTGATTGACATCACTTTCCATAACCTCAATTTCAAAATCCGAATTATTGGCTATGGAACTGAAAATAGGCTTTAAATTATCATTTGGTTGACCGATTAATATATTTCTACGATACTTGGTAACGAGAATTAAGTGGCATTTAAGATAATGTTTTGAACGATTTGTACTGATGCAGTGAGACATATTGTGGAAGTTTTTTACCCGAAGACGGAAACTTTTACATTATGTTGAACGGTCTAGTAAACAAATTTGCACAAAACAATATTTTGACATAAATTTTGATGTATGGCAAGTATGAAAATGGTCAACAAAACATATCGTTTTAGGCTATACCCGACAAAGGAACAAGAGGTGCTTTTAAACCGGCACTTTGGACACTCCCGTTGGGTGTACAATCATTTTCTAAATGAACGTAAAGAGCAGTATCAAGCGGATAAAAAGTCCGACAATTATTATAAACGGGCCGCCACACTGACAAAACTCAAAAAAGAAGAGGAAACAAAATGGCTCAAAGAAGTGAACAGTCAAACACTGCAATTTGCCCTGCGCTCTTTGGATACGGCGTTCTTGAACTTCTTCAGGGGCAATGCCCAATTCCCAAAATTCAGATCAAGAAAACATAAAAACACTTTTACAATACCTCAATTTGGAATACTCATAGATGACAACATCTCAATACCTAAATTCAAAGACGGTATAAAGCTTAAGTTGCATAGAGAGGTTAAAGGTAAGATTGGCAAAATGAATATTACCAGAACCCCAACAGGAAAGTATCATGTGTCTATTTTTACCGAACAAGAAATTGAAGAATTGCCAAAAACCAATGATTGGATAGGTATCGACCTCGGAATCAAAGATTTTGCAATCACATCAAACAACAAGAAATTCAAGAACAATAAATACACAAAAAAGTATGCAAAACAATTGAAAAAAGCACAACAACACTTATCCCGTAAACAAAAAGGCAGTAATGGGTTTGAAAAACAAAAACTCAAAGTTGCCAAGATTCACGAGAAAATCGCAAGTTGTAGATTGGATACCTTACACAAAGTTTCAATTGAATTGGTCACAAAATATGACTTAATCTCGGTTGAGGATTTGAATGTGAAAGGCATGATTAAAAACCACAGATTATCCAAACATATTGCTGATGCAGGTTGGGGTAATTTTGTAACATTACTTCAATATAAGTGTAATTGGTACGGAAAAGAACTTGTTAAAGTTAATCGTTTCTACCCAAGCTCGAAAACTTGCGGAGACTGTGGTTGGATAAATCAAGAACTGAAACTTTCGGACATAGAATGGACTTGTGAATCTTGTGGTGTTGTACACGACAGAGATGTAAATGCAAGTAAAAACATACTCAAAGAGGGTTTGAGAAATATCTCGGCAGGGACTGTCGAGCACACTGACGGAGAATCAAATAAGACTTCTGTAAAGAAGCGTAAGTCTGTGAAGTCAGAAGCCCAACCCATCGCCTATGGCGTGGGTGGGTAGTTCACTTATTTGATTCAAGACGGCACCCTGGATTCCATTACGAACCAATATACCGCAATGGTAGTTTTGAAAGACATATGGGCCGGAAAAATGACTTTGGAGGGCATTCCTTTCGAAGTCGACCTGAATGGGATACGAATCCATGAATATCCCAATGTTGGGATCAAGCCCGATTCCATAGACCATAAGTACATTTCACAGGATAATTTTGAATTTGGATTGGGGGATACTTTGGTTGTGAAAAACAGTTCATATTCGATGGACAGTTTAAGTAAGGACCTAGGTACATTGTATTTCTCCAAACTTGAAAACACCATGCCCGGAACAGGGTGGAGGATTGGTGAAAAAATCAACAACTACAGTTTAAACGACCTAGATGGAAAGGAATTTGACGTATTGACCAATTCGAACAAGGAATTCGTTCTGTTGGACTTTTGGGGGACCTGGTGTGTACCCTGCAAAAAATTGACCCCGGATTTAAAGGAACTCCACAATAACAATTCGGATTTGCTTGATATCATCGGTATTGCCGTTGACCGGGATATTGAAGATGTAAGGAGCTATGTTCGTGAAAATGAACTGGATTGGCAGCATGCATTTTTGGAAATGAAAGATCGCGATGCTCCAATTCGAAGGGAATTGGCGATTCGGGCCTTCCCGACCTTTATCCTTTTGGACAGCGAAAACAATATCGTAGTGCGGGGGAATACCGCTTCCTTTGAAAAAATCAGAATGCTAATCGAATCGAAAAAGCAATTGCCGTGACCCAAGTTCAACTGGTTTTTTGCTTTCACGATAAAGTGAATCAACCACTGCCTGTGCTGTTACAAACAAAAAAGCCCCATGGATTCCATCATAAACCGATACACCGCAATGGAATTTTTCTAGGATAAATGGATTGGGCAAATGGTCTTGGAGGACATTCCTTAAGAATGGTTTTCTGTTGGCCTAAATTCAAAAATGAGTATTTTACAAAAACATCAAAGAAAAATGGTTTTTTTCCAGGGATAAAAAACAACATGGTAGCAATGAAGAAAACACTCTTTCAGGTTCTGGCAAGCGTAGTGATCATCTGTTTTTCAGTGCCATCGAATCTTGTTGGATAAGAGTCCCAAGGGGAAAGCGATAGGCCGATTGAATTTGATTATTGGGACGAACTCACTGCCGCACAATACCTGACCATAAAGAACCACTTTGGTTGGGACAAAGAACAAATTTTGATAATCAATTATGTTCAACCCAGAAAGTATTGCCATTTTGACAATGGGGTGTTCAATTCCGATAACAAGAAATGGTGGGATGCCTATAATGGGGGAATCGATACGGAGGGTTGTTTGAACATCCACGTGTTCGCCGATAGTCGGCGGTTGAGAAAAAAGTTGGACAACACCTCCTTGTTCGATGATAAGGATGATTTTCTATTGGAGAACTTCTTTTCAAGAAAACAATCCTGTTACGGGCTCATGGTAGTGAATCAAAGAACTATTTTCAGTTCAATGGACATTACTCCGAAAGGCAAGTGGCCAAGTTCATTGAAGTTTTAAGGAGATAGTGGATTCCCGCACGGGCATGCAATTGGTATTGGAATTGTCAATCGGTGCATTCCCTTTCTTCCAGATTCAAATAAAATGTCCACAAAAAAACGCCCCATAGATCCTATGGAGCGTTTTTAAATTTAACAATCAAGTTTTTCTCAGTCCAGTCCCCCTCTTCTTTCGGGAGATCTAGGCGTGGGCCATTCCATCTGTTCCCCTGTCCTGTTGTTGATGGGAAGGACCGCCCTTTCACGGGAGGTTTTCTCAGGGTGCTCGCTGGCCATATAGGTCAGGATGGCCGTTAGGATGGCATTGTTCCTTACATCGTCAAAGATCACCTTGTCGTAGGTGTCCAAATTGGTATGCCAGGTATAGTTCCAGTAGGACCAGTTCAGGGAACTCAAGCTAAAGGCCGGGGCCCCTGCTGCCTGGAAGGAGGCATAGTCGGATCCCCCTCGGGCCGGTGTACCGGGGAAGGTGGTCTCGATATGGTCGGTGATCTCATCGGGTACGGCATGCAGCCATTTGCCCAGATAGTCATAGGCGTTCAAAAAGCCACCTCCGGGAATTTCCACGACCCTTCCGGTCCCGTTGTCCTGGTTGAACAGGGCCTGTACCCCTGCTACAATATCGGGATGGTCCTCGACAAAGGCCCTGGAACCGTTCAGTCCCTGCTCCTCACTGCCCCAAAGGCCGACCAATATGGTGCGTTTCGGGTTGGGATAGGCTTTCTTAAGGATGCGAGCGGCCTCCATCATCACCAAGGTCCCGGTACCATTGTCCGTGGCCCCTGTCCCTCCGTCCCAAGAATCAAAGTGGGCGGAGAGGATGATGTACTCTTCGGGCTTTTCGGTACCCTTGATCTCGGCTATGGTATTGAAGGTGGGAACCGGTCCTCCATGTTTGGATTCGGCCACGATGTGAAGTTGTGGTTTTTGTCCGGACTCCACCAAACGGTAGAGCATTCCATAGTCCTCTAGGGAAAGGTCCACCGTTGGGATATTCTTGGTAAATGCCCCAAAGATCTTGTTGGCCCCAAAGCCCCTGGACCAATTGGAAGCCACTATTCCGGCTGCCCCGGCACCCTCAAGGGCAGCGTGCAGGGTACGGGAATTATAGCCGGTGTTCCTCATATTGTCGTTCCAGGCCTTGGTTTGCTCTTCCCGCTGTTTTTTCATTTTGGCAAAGGACTCCTCGGTGGCGAACTCCTCCCAATTGTAATCCGGCCTTCCGGTGAGCTGTTTCATGGAAACCATCACCAATTTGCCCTTTACAGAGGGCAACCATCGTGCAAAGGCTGCGGAATCACTGACCGTGGGAAGGACCACCAGTTCAGCGGTAACCCCTTTTTTGGGAGTGGCCGGGCTCCAGGCCAATTGGGTTCCATTGAGGGTCTGAATTCGCGGATGTACCATGTCGATATGGGTGATGCCCCGTTCCCAGCCCCGCCATTGGCCCCAGGCTTCGTTTCGGGCGGAGATGCCCCAGCCCTCGAATTTGTCAACGGCCCAATCATGGGCGATTTTCATCTGTGGGGTTCCCACCAATCTGGGACCGATCTGGTCCAATAGTTCGTGCCCAAGAATTTCCAATTGGGAATTATCATTGGCTTCCTTTAAAATGGTTTGGATCACTGGATCTTGTTCCTGGGCCGGTAAGGAAAAACCGGCAAATAGGAACATTGTGAACAAGAGAGATAATTTCCGAATCATGCTTAATTAGTTTGCCCTAAAAGTAGGACAATAAAAGCATTTTAAAAAGGAGTGTAGGGCCTTGGGGAGGAGAAATTCGAACTTTTCGGGGATATCAGGCCACTTTTTGGGCCAGGTCAAAGCAGGGACAGCGTCCGCAGCGCTTTTTTTCGCCCTTTTTGTACTTTTCACAACAGCTGGATTTGACCTTGCCCTTGGCGGGATGATCCCTGAACATGGCATTCTTGAGCACTTTCAGCTCTTTTTTCAGCTTCTTTTTCTCCTTTTTCTCTTTCTTCTTATTTCCCATTGTGAATGAGCGACTTGGGACAAATGTAATTATTTATATTAATTCCAAATAAAAATTAACACAATCCTGCGGAACATTCTCAAAAATGCCCAAATAATTGCCAAAAAACTGGCCGCTACGATTTTCCTGATTTGTCGTCTGTGTGAAGCGATGTTAACAGGGGCAATTGAAGGTGAAATCTGACCGCAATGATTCTGATTA
Source organism: uncultured Allomuricauda sp. (assembly GCA_937911965.1). Taxonomy (GTDB): domain Bacteria; phylum Bacteroidota; class Bacteroidia; order Flavobacteriales; family Flavobacteriaceae; genus Flagellimonas. The sequence continues at coordinate 26,400 of CALDPL010000059.1, forward strand.
CGATCACAGTCACTGCTGTAATCAGCTCATAGAAGGGAATTCCGAAATAAAGGCAAGCAAAATAAACCAACCCGCCCAAGATACATGCAAGCGCATAGAGGTCTTTACGAAAGAGCAGCGGTACCTCATTGATGATGATATCCCGAAGCACACCACCAATGCATCCTGTGATGGTGCCCATGATTATACACACCCAAATAGGCAATCCGGCTTCCATACTTTTGCTGATGCCCGTAACTGTAAAAAGCCCTAAACCTATAGCATCAAATAAAAAGAGCGTATTGCCCCACCTAAACAGCCTGCCCTTGAAAATCAGAATCAGCAGCAGGGCCACCCCGGTTGTCAGCAGGTATTTTGGGTCTTCCATCCAGAAAGGCCTGATGTCCAGCAATACGTCGCGCGTGGTTCCTCCGCCAATGGCAGTGGCCAAACCGATCACGTAGGCACCAAACCAGTCAATATTTTTTCCGGAAGCCCACCTGATCCCGCTAATGGCAAAAGCAAATGTTCCTAAAAGGTCTAAAGCTGTTGTGAAGTCTATCTGCGAAAAAATGGGCATAAGCTAATGGCGACTTTCCCTGAATCAAACCAGCTTCAGGGAATTTGCGCTGAAGATAATAAGAATTTTTGAGGTAATTAAATGAGTGCTACAGTTGAATTGCAGTAACGTCGGATTCTTGTGTTTGGGTTAAAACCAGACTTTGTAGCCATTGCCTTCACAGCCGCAGTATGGCCCTGAATCCCCTGACTCCATAGTAGGAATCGGCACCATTGTGGTACACAAAAACGTGCCCAAAACGTCGGTCGCAAAAAAGTGCGCCGCCCAATCCGCGAATATCTGCCGGGGTTTGCACCCAGCTGGAAGTCTTCAGGTCAAACTCTCCCAATTTTTGTAATTCCCGGTACTGCTGCTCTGTCAGAATGTCGACACCCATAGTATCTGCCATGCCCAAGGCACTATTTTTAGGTTTGTGTTGCTTTCTCGACTCCAGCGCTTCTGTATCATAGCATACGCTCCTCCTGCCTTTCGGACTTTCCGTCGAGCAATCGCAAAATATGTATTCGTCCGACTTTTTATCATGCCCAATCACGTCAGGCTCGCCACCGGTTGCTTCCATTTCTTTGAGCGACCATAGTTTTGCAGCCCATTTTCCGTCATCAAATTTCGCAGCTATGTCAGCCCATTTAATGCCTTTATGGCGATCCATGTTTTTCTCAAAACGACTTTTTAAAATGCTGATTAATTCTTCACGTTCATCCGCCGACAACTTTTTTTTCTCTTCCATTGTAGTGTGATTTCAGGGTCTTTCAAAGCGCCTCAATTTTACCATTTGAGTTATGGGAGATAGAGGGTTAATCATTTAATCCCTTCCGCGCC
>CALDPL010000060.1 GCA_937911965.1 uncultured Allomuricauda sp.
CACCCGCTCCGGGGTGATGCTGCCCCTTAGGGTATCTTGTCGGGTAAAGGTTTGGGAGCTCGCGATCAGGGTTCCCAATAGGAAGGTGGCCAGGCCAAAAAAAGTTCTCATAGTTCGGTTTTTAAATTTTTTGGTTCGTCGGATGGATTTTTGTTCATGTTGGGTCTTCATCGAAAGGTCTTGCCCGGAAACACCACTGGGCTTTCATGGCCGTCCGCTCCCACGGAGGAAACCCCGAAGAAATAATTGTCTATGACCACGCCCTTAAGGGTGTGGGCATCGGTGTCCCCCACGTACCTGGAGTGGTCCCAGGTAGGGGAGGTGGTATCCCTCCAATGGATTTTATACCCTTTTGCACCCTCCACTTTTTCCCATTTCAAACGGGTATCGGGCTGGACCATTCCCCCGATCTGTACCTCGGTGGGTGCCGGGGGCGCCCAGGCCAGGGAAGCCATGGAGATGGCGTTTACGGCAGTGAGTTTTTTGGCGTAGTCAAAGTTGACGTGTTCCAATACATCCCCATATGCAATGCCGTCCTCCACCCGGATGTCCTGATGTTGCTGGGTGTAATTTTCATGGGCCTCCATGATTCGGATCCCGGCAAATCCCGCATCGTTGAACGGCCTGTGGTGCCCTCCCCGGCCAAAGCGGTCCAAGCGGTAGATCATCATGGGGTTCATTTGGGGCATATAGGTCCTGGTGGTCTTGTGCACGTATCGGGCCAGTTGCCTTGAGATTCCGTCAACCTCCCCCCCGGCAAACCGGCGGGCCCGTCTTTGCCCTTCGGTTTCGGTAGGGGGGACCGGTTCGGAAAATATCCTGAAGTCCCTATTGCTGATGGTCCCGTCCACCCCCTTGATATTGCCGATCATATCGTTGTTCAAAACCCCAATGATATCCCAGCCTTTTTTCTTGGCATAGGCCGCCAGGCCCTTGCCGCCATAGAGTCCCTGTTCCTCCCCGGAAAGCCCTACATATACGATGCTGCTTTCGAAATTGTATTTGGAAAGTACGCGGGCGGCCTCCAGGGTCCCCGCCATTCCACTGGCGTTGTCATTGGCCCCTGGGGAATCCGAAGTGAAATCCACCGGGTCGCTTACCCTGGAATCGATGTCCCCGCTCATGATGATATGGCGGTTGGGGTATTTGCTGCCCCTTTGTACGGCCACGACATTGACCACCCAGACATCGTGTACGATCCGGGCGTTGTCCCCTTTTTTGACAAGGTCCTTCTGGTAGAATACTTCCAGGCAGTTGTTGCAATCTGCCGATATCCGTTCAAATTCCGATTTTATCCATCGTCTGGCTGCTCCGATCCCACGGGTCTGTGAAAGGGTATCGCTAAGGGTGTGCCGGGTGCCGAAATTGGCCAGGGTGGTCACATCCTTTTCAATGCGATCGGCGGACACCGCATCGATGATGTCGTAGATTCTCGGATCGGTCTGGGCAAGACCCAGGGTAGAAAACAGAAGGAAGAATATTGGAAGAAGGATTTTCATGGATTTTGAACTTTGGTTTTGGGCGGGGAAGCTATAAAAAAATTATTGAATGAGTGTAATTTTCGAGATCTTCCCATCCACCACTTCGTATAGGGTCACGGTTTGTACCTTGATCCCATTCCGGGTCATAAGCCCCTCTTGGAGGACCTTGTTGCCGATGACGATCCTGTTCAGACCCTCCACATTAAGGTCGGGACTGCCGGCAATGATTCCACCGTACCGTTGGCGCAGGGCATTTTTGCCACTGGCGATCGCCTTGTTCAGGGATTGGTACAGGATGACATCCCCAGCAATGAGTTCCATAAAAGTATCGATGTCCCTTTCGTTGAATGCCTGCAACAGCTCCTGTACAATGGGTTCCGTATCGGCAGTGGGAAGATCGGGGAAGATAAGGGTCCTGGAGGCTATGCGTCCGTTTTTGACCTCGGTCAGGCTGACCTGGTGTCCGCTGCGGCCATCCACTGTGGAAATCTCCTCATCGATGACCAGGTTTTCGCTGACGATTCTATTGACCACTTCCAATTTGGCCTTCCCGGTATTGTCCAAAAAGCGCTGGTGGGCCTGGAAAAGTTGCTGCTTTCCCCGCTGGAGGATCTTATCGGGATAGCGTTGTACCAGTGCATCCTGGGCATACCAATCCAAAAAACCTTCCAATTCCCCTTTATTGTAGGCATCGAGTTGTTTTTGTACGATGATGGCCGGGGATTCCTCGGCCACAAAGGCCAATCGGTTCCTGGCCGGGTTGATGGCGATTCGGCTGATATTGTGGATCTGATCTTGTCCAAATTCCATGATGGTCTTCCACGATCCAAGGGAATCCAATTCCAGGGTCAACAGGCTTTTTCCCGATCCGACGATCATGGTGTTTTCGTCCAACCAGTTTATGTCCTCCCGATTTTTATGGCAGTCGGCCAATTTTTCGGATTCCCCGCTTGTGGGGTCCAAGGCCATGACCTCCCAAAGCGGCTTGGCCTTGGATATATAACTGACGCTTTGGCTTCCCGGGATCCTGTGCAGGGACCTCCCCACATTCCTTCCCACGATCCGATGGGTGTTCTCCCCGGTGTCGATCAGGGCCAGGTCCATTCGGTTGCCCATCAGGACGGTGGCCAATAGAAGTTGCCCATCCAGCCACAGATGATACCCGATCTTCAGCTCGGAAATTGGCTTGGACTCCCCGGAATCAAGGGAGTATTCATAAAGGCGTTGCAGACCGTCCAGATCCAGGCGAATGGCCGATATGGCCTCTTTTCCGGGAATTTTCATGGGGGAGTACTCACTTCCTCCCTGGGTATTGGTCAGCCACTGCTTGGTACTTCCCTTGGTGATGTTGAACCGGAGTACATCGGTCTGTCCGTCCCGGGTGGAGGAAAACAATACGGTATGATCGTCCAAAAAGGAAGGCTGATTGTCATAACCTTCATTGTTGGATATATTCTTTGGATTGGACAATATTGGGGACCCATCGTCCAGCTCCAGGTCAAAAAGGTAGATTTCGGTATTGGCCTGGGCAAAGGTCCATGCGGTGGTCAAAAGAAAGCCCAATGCCAATAGGTTCTGTCTCATGATTCCGCAAAGTGTTTTAGCAGTTCCCTCACCTTCTTTGTATGCTCCAAATGATAACGGGCCTGGGTCTTTTTTAGTCCCACCTTCACCGTAATGGCCGAATCCGGAAGCTCTTGGAACATGAACTCATCGGTCCAATCATCCCCAATGGCAAAGACAAAATCATAATTGTCCTTGCCCAACATACGGACCGCGGCCCTTCCTTTGTTCACATTGCTGCTCTTGACTTCCATCACCTTGTTCCCGTTGAGAACGCTAATTTCGTCATTGCCGATCAAACTTCGCAGTACCACATCCAATTCTGCAGCCCTCTTGTCGCCAAAATCCGGATCCGTATTCCGATAGTGCCAGGCCATGGAATAGTTTTTCTCCTCGATGAAGGACCCGGGGGTCCTGTCGACAAAGGATTCCAATATCGGTCTGATTTTGTCCATCCAGTCCCTGTTGACCTGTTCCAACAGTTGAAAATCCTTTCCCTTCCTGGAAATCCAGACCCCGTGCTCCACGATCATATTATACCCCTTGGGCTGGAACCATCGGGCAAAGGTCTGTTTGTCCCGCCCACTGATCAGGAATATTGTGGTGTTTTGCTGATGGTGCAATTTGTCCAAAAGGGCATGGAGTTCCTCATCGGGTACGGCCTTTTGCGGATCCTTGTGGAATCCGGTCAGGGTGCCGTCATAATCCAGGAACAAAAGCCTTTTTTTGGCCTGGGAGTATTCCTCGACAATTTGGGATTGGATCTCCTTGTTTATTTTTTGTGAAACAAAAATATGTCCACTGTCCTTTTTTGAGATCAGGGCATCCATGAATTCCTTGGCCCAGACCTCAACATTGTACCGCTCGAGCCTATTCTGGAGAAAACTGTTCCGGGCAATCTGTTCCTCCTTGGGCATATGGATGGCCTGCTTCAGGGTATCGGCCTGTTGTTCAAAATTATTGGGATTGATCAATAGGGCCTCGTTCATTTCATTGGCCGATCCGGCCATTTCACTTAGGATCAACACCCCGGTCCCGTCGATACGGGTGGCGATGTATTCCTTGGCCACCAGGTTCATCCCGTCCCGAAGCGGGGTCAACCAAGCGATGTCGCTGGAAGTGTAGAGGTCGATGAGGTTCCCAAAGGGAAGGGACCTGTGGAAATACCATATGGGGGTCCAATTGACCGTGGAAAGTTCCCCGTTGATCCTCCCGATCAGTTCGTCGATTTCCTTTTTGAGCAATTGGTATTGGGGCACATTGGACCTTGAGGGCACCGCCAGGATTATCAAGCGGACCTTTTCCCGGTATTCCGGATATTTTTTCAGGAAGTATTCAAAGGCATTGAGCCGTTTGGCAATGCCCTTGCTGTAATCCAATCGGTCTATGGACAGGATCAATTTGGTCCCCGGGGCAAAGGCCTTGTGTTCATCCAGGCGGATCTGCACCTCACTTTTGTCCACCTTTTTCCTTTGTTCATGGGCGATGGCGGCATCGTGGAATTTTTTATAGTCGATTCCCATGGGAAAGGAATCCACCTTGATGGTACGTTGTTCCAAATAGATTTCGTTGAAGCTTACTTCCAGCCCCAACAGCCTCCGCACCGAACTCAAAAAATGTCTTTCGTAGTCGTAGGTGTGGAACCCGATCAAATCCGAACCGAGAAGGCCTTCCAGGATCTCCTCCCTCCAGGGCAGGGTCCGAAAGATCTCATAGGACGGAAAGGGAATGTGCAAAAAGAACCCAATGGAGGTGTCGGGACGTTTTTCCCGTACCATTTGGGGGACCAATAGGAGTTGGTAGTCATGGATCCATATGATGTCCCCGTCCCCCGATTTTTCAAGGATGGCATCCGCGAACTTTTGGTTCACCCTTTTATAGGATTCCCAAAATTCCAGTTCGAATTCGGCGTATTCCATGAAATAGTGGAACAGGGGCCAAATGGTCCTATTGCTGAAACCATAATAAAATCCATCGATTTCCTCTTGGGACAGGTCGACCTTGGCACAGCCGTGCTTTTCCAGGACCTCCGTGATCTTTCCATCCAGGTCGGCCGGGGTTTCCTCTTGGGTCAGTCCCGACCACCCGATCCAAATACTGTCCCCGCCTTGGTGGACCGATTTCATTCCGGTGGCCAGGCCCCCTACACTGGGTATGGCCTTTATATCCCCGCCCTCTATCCGTAATTGAACGGGCAAACGATTCGAAATTATGAGGGTTTTGGCCATAAAAGGGGGAGTTTTGACTGCTTTTAAAAATAAGTTTCTTTAAATTTCGGAAAATTCGACCGCAAAAGCAATTCGCAGCGAACATTTCACAAAAATGGCTATGGACAATTTGGATTATGGAATTATTGGAAATTGTAGAAGTGCTGCCCTGATTTCAAAGAATGCTTCCCTGGAGTGGTGCTGTCTTCCTGAATTTGATTCCCCTTCGGTCTTTGCGGCCCTTTTGGATACACAAAAAGGAGGTAGTTTCGGGCTGGAACCCTTAGGGGATTATCGGGTCCATCAAGAATACATGGGAGAAACCGCCATTCTGGTCACCCGTTTTTCCCAAGGGGACAACGTCTTTGAGGTCAGGGACTTTATGCCAAGGTACAATAAAAAAGGGGGCAAGTACAATTCCCCCCCGGAAATTGTACGGTATATAAAACACATCAGTGGAAAACCGAAGATAAAGGTCACCTATGACCCCCAATTGGAATATGCCCTTGGGGAGACCACCCATTACATCAAAAAGGATTTTATCGTCAGTCTTACCCATCAGGAAAAGTACGACACCCTTTTTCTGTACACTTCCTTTGACAAGGAGAACGTGATGGGCACCGGGGAACTTGAATTGGAAGGGGACGGTTATTTTCTGATCTGCTACCACGAAAAAATATTGAAGCCCACGACCAAGAAAATGGCCTTGGAACTCAATCGCACCAAAGTCTATTGGTTGGATTGGGTGGACAAGATGCCCGTGTACAAAACCTTCAATGACGAGATCGTCCGAAGTGCCATTACCCTCAAATTGCTCACCTATGACAAGAGTGGGGCGGTCTTGGCCGCAGCGACCACCTCCCTTCCGGAAACCTTGGGGGAGGTGCGCAATTGGGACTACAGATTCTGTTGGATCCGGGACGCTTCCATGGTGATCAAGGTGGTTTCCGAACTGGGCCATATGAATGCCGCCAAAAGGTTTCTTCAGTTCATCATCGACCTGATGCCGGACAAGGATGAAAAACTCCAGATCATGTACGGTATCAACAAGGAAAAGATCCTTACGGAAAGGACCCTGGACCATTTGGAGGGCTATATGGGGTCCAAGCCCGTTAGGATCGGGAATGCGGCCTATATGCAGCGTCAACACGACATTTACGGGATATTGATGGATGTCATCCACGAGCAATTGATGAAATTCAGCAATGATATCGAAAATGGGGAGGAACTCTGGAACATAACCAAGGGGATTGTTTGGATCGTGGGAAGGCACTGGAAGGAACCGGACAAGGGAATCTGGGAATTCAGGGGGGAGGACAGGCACTTCACCTTTTCCAAGGTATTGTGTTGGGTGGCCGTGGATCGGGCCATCAAGGTGGCCAAAACCTTTGGTAAAAAAAGAAAGTTGGAAAAATGGAGGGCCCTGGAACAGGAAATTAAGGCGGACATCCACGAAAACGCATGGAACCCGGACCTCAATTCCTTCGTGCAATCCTACGGGTCACGACATTTGGATGCCTCGGTGCTGCTTATGGAGCCCTATGGGTTCATCGAGGCCATGGACCCCAGATACGTAAGTACCGTAAAGGCCATGGAAGTGGGCCTGAGCAACGATGGACTGCTGTACCGGTACCGCAACGAGGATGATTTTGGGTTGCCCTCATCCTCATTTACGGTATGTACCTTCTGGTTCATCGACAGCCTGTTCAAGATCGGGGAGGAGAAAAGGGCCCTGGAACAGTTCAAACGACTGTTGGGCTATGGCAACCATTTGGGGCTGTTCAGCGAGGATCTGGATTTCAAGACCAAAAGGATGTTGGGAAATTTCCCCCAGGCCTATTCCCATTTGGCACTGATCCAATGTGCCATCAATTTTTCCAAGAAAGGCAGTGAGGAACATATTTTGGAGTCAATCGGATGATCGATGGACAGTCCCCCTCAAAGGGGTCAATATAAAAAACCAAAAATCCAAAGTGGCAATTTTCCAACCGGAAATTCAAGATTATCGGAAACCCCATAGCCTTGGGTTGCGTTTTGGAGTTGCTTTATACTTTTATCCTTTCCGCCCACTTCAAAAGTAAAGATATCATCCACTAGAAAATCCCCTTGTTTAGGAAAGGCCAAATTGTGCCTTACAGCTACTTGGGAAATGAAAAATGTTTCTCTTAGATTTCCGGTATTGGGCTTCGTTGGGGAAAGAGCAAAGGCGAGATTGGTATTGTCCAAATAGATTTTTTCCGGTTTTTGAAGTACTGCGATGCTGATTCCGGAAGGATATAACAATTTGATCAATTGGGCCTGTTCCAAAAAATGTAAATAGGAATGAACCGAATTTCGGTGAATGTCACTTTTGGCCGCTATTGAACTTATATTGGGTTGAAAAGGTACATTGGATGCAATAACATTGAGCAATTGCAGCATTTTTTTGGCATTTCGTATATCAAAGCCTTTTAATTCTGCCATGTCGTATTCGACTATCATTCGTACCAGTTGTTGTAAACGGGTAGCATAACCATCCCGGTCCTCTAGTGAAAATGGATAGTACCCAAATTCCAAATAGGACTGAAAATGGGATAAAGGTCGAAAATCAGGAGGGAACATATTAAACCAATTTCGGTCTGTAGAGAGGATGTCCTCAAGGGAAATAGACGTAAAATCGTTCAAATCGTTAAAGCTCAAATACTCCCTATATGAAAGTCCGAACAATGAGTACATCAAAACCCGACGACTCAAATCCGCTTCTTCCTTTGAGATGTCTATTATTGAAGATCCAGTAAAAACAATCCTTAAATCTGGGTAGAAATCGTAAAGATTCTTTATGTGTTTGGCCCAATTTTCCAATTTGTGCACTTCATCCAAAAAAAGATATTTTCCTCCTTTTTTATAAAATGATTCTGCTGTTTCCCCTAAGGAATGTGATGTGAAAAAGAAATCATCCAAACTCCAGTAGGTAGCCTCTATCGGACTCAGGTTCAATTCCTTCAATTTTTGCAATAGAAGTGTCGTCTTTCCGGTACCCCGGGCTCCCTTTATCCCTATCAATCTATTTTTCCAATTGATTTCATGGTACAAATAGCGTTTTTTTTCGGTACTTATCCGTTGCAGTAAATTGGCTGATTTTTCCAGTAAACTCTCCATAATGCATGTTTAGATGTGCAAAGTTCATTGAAAAGTGCACATTTAGATGTGCAAAAATACAAAATAGCAATTAAAACTCCTAAGAATGTAAAACGCCCCGCAGGGGGCGTTTTGGTGAATCACTTTATTGCATTGTGACCAATCAGTCAAAGGTATAGCCGTTATCAGCGGCCACCTTGTCGGCGATCTGGGTACGCAATGCCTGAACATTGGGGTGGTTCGTGTATTTTGTGAACCGTTTCAATCCCATGAGCATCATCCGTTGCTGGTCCCCTTCGGCAAAGGAGATTATGGCCTCCTTACCCTTTTGGGAAACAATGTCCACGGCCCGGTAGAGATAGAGTTTGGCCATGGCAATCTGAGTGGCTTGGGCCTCTTCCCCGAAGCGTTTGGCATTTTTCTCGGTACGCAGGATGGCGGATTCCGCCAAATAGACCTGGATCAGGATGTCCGCGGCCGGCATCAACAGCATTTGGTGCTCTTCGAGATCCGGGCCGTATTTTTGCACGGCTCTTCCGGCAATCATCAGGAACACCTTTTTCAAACGTGCCACCAAATCCTTTTCCTCGGCGAAAAGCTCCGAAAAGTCCGGACTTTCAAATGAGGGGATGCCCATCAATTCCTCCCCGACCGCCGTTGCGGGACCCAAGAGGTCCACATGGCCCTTCATGGCTTTTTTGACCAACATGCCCACGGACAGCATCCTGTTGATTTCATTGGTTCCCTCATAGATCCTGGAGATGCGTGCATCCCGCCATGCGGATTCCATTGGGGAATCGGCACTGAATCCCATGCCCCCGAAGATCTGGATGCCCTCATCAGTGGTGTGTTGCACGTGTTCGGATACGGCCACTTTCAGGATGGAACATTCAATGGCGTATTCCTCCACCCCTTTGAGTTCCGCTTCCTGGTGGCTGTTGCCATCGGCAATCCTGATGGCGATACGGTCCTCGATGTTCTTGGCGGCACGGTAACTGGCCGATTCATCCACATAGGCATTTGTGGCCATATCGGCTATCTTGGCCTTTATGGCCCCGAATTCCATGATGGGGGTCTTGAACTGGATCCGTTCCTTGGCGTATCGGGTCGCTTCGTTGATCACCCTTCTCTGGGCCTCCAAGCAGGCAGCGGCCAATTTTATCCTTCCCACATTCAGGGAGTTCATGGCTATCTTGAACCCATTGCCCCTTTCGGACAACATATTTTCAACAGGGACCTTGGTTTCATTGAAGAACACTTGGCGGGTAGAGGAGGAGTGTATCCCCAGTTTGTTTTCTTCTTCCCCCAAGCTGATTCCGTTTTTGGGATCGTTTTCAACGATGAACCCGGTGATGTACTTGTCGTCCTCGATGCGGGCAAAGACTATGAACAGATTGCAGAACCCCGCATTGGAAATCCACATTTTCTGCCCGCTGATGCTGTAGTATTTGCCGTCCTCGGAAAGTACGGCCTTGGTCTTGCCGGAATTGGCATCGGATCCGGCTCCCGGTTCGGTAAGGCAATAGGCCCCGAACCATTCGCCGCTCGCCAATTTCGGCACATACTTTTGCTTTTGTTCCTCGGTTCCATAAAGGGTGATGGGAAGGGTCCCGATTCCCGTATGGGCCCCGAACGCGGTACTGAAGGACCCTGTGGCCCCGGAAATATAATCACAGACCAACATGGTGGACACAAAGCCCATGCCCATCCCACCGTACTGTTGGGGCACGGCCACACTGAGCAGACCGAGTTCCCCGGCCTTGCGCATGCATTCCTCGGTCAAGGCGTAGTCCTTTTTTTCAAAGCGCTCCCAATGGGCCCAGATTTCACGGTCCACGAATTCCTTGGTGCTCTCTCGCATCATCCTTTGTTCCTCATTGAGGTCCTCCAAGGTGAAAATATCCTCACATTGGGTCTGCTTGACCAGGAATTGGCCCCCTCGTAGCAGTTCGTTGTTTGCGGTTTCGGCGTTCATTTTGTTTCGATTTTGTCCCTAGTTGAAAAATTCAAATATCCCTGCGGCACCCTGTCCGGTCCCCACGCACATGGTCACCAACCCGTGTTTGCCCTTTTGGCCGCGCCTGCGCATCTCGTTGAAGAGCTGTACGGACAGCTTTGATCCGGTACAGCCCAAGGGATGGCCCAGGGCAATGGCACCCCCGTTCACGTTGACGATCTCGGGGTCCATTCCCAATTCCCGGATAACGGCCAGGGACTGGGAGGCGAATGCCTCATTGAGTTCGATGAGCCCAATGTCCTTGAGGTTCATCCCGGCTTGCTTCAAAGCCTTTGGTACGGCCTTGATGGGACCTACTCCCATGATCCTGGGTTCCACACCGGCCGCTGCATAGTTCACCAACCGGGCGATGGGCTCGAGGCCGAGTTCCTTGACCATGTCCTCGCTCATCACCATTACAAAGGCGGCTCCATCGCTCATTTGGGAGGAGTTGCCCGCGGTGACGCTCCCATTGGCCGCAAAAACCGGCCTTAGTTTGTTCAAAGTGGGAATATTGGTATCCTTTCGGGGTCCTTCATCCTTGGAGATCGTATAGGTCGTGGTTTCCTTTTTACCCGATTCGTTCACGAAGGTGTGCTCCACCTCAATGGGCACGATCTGCTCCTTGAACCTGTTTTCTTCCTGGGCCTTCAAGGCCTTCATATGGGAATTGTAGGCAAAGACATCCTGGTCTTCCCGGGATACCTTGTATTGCTCGGCGACCGCTTCGGCCGTAAGGCCCATCCCCCAATAATAGTCCTCATGGCCCGCTTTGGCCGTGCTGTAGTCCGGGGTGGGCCTATAGCCCCCCATGGGAATATAACTCATGCTTTCCGCCCCCCCGGCAATGATGCAATCGGCCATGCCCGCTTGGATCTTGGCCGTGGCTATGGCAATGGTCTCCAGTCCAGATGCGCAGTAGCGGTTGACGGTCACCCCGGGCACATCCTCTATGTCCAATCCCATAAGGGAGATCAGCCGGGCCATGTTCAGGCCCTGTTCGGCTTCGGGCATGGCGTTCCCCACAATCAGGTCATCGATTCGTTTTTTGTCCAATTGGGGCAGTTCCCCCATCATGTGTTCTATGACTTCGGCGGCCAACTGATCCGGTCTCTTGAAGCGGAATACGCCCCTTGGGGCCTTGCCCACTGCCGTTCTGTACGCTTTTACGATATATGCTGTTTTCATTTTGGGCCCTATCCCTTAAAGGGTCGACTGCTAGGGGCGGCAGGGGTTTTATTTGGTTCTTGTTGTTCCTTTGTTCTAATTGCGCAGGGGTTTGCCGGTTTTCAACATATGCTGGATCCGCTCCAGGGTCTTTCTTTCGGTACACAGGGAAAGAAAGGCTTCCCGCTCCAGGTCCAATAGATATTGTTCACTTACATAACTGGGCTCCGACAGGTCCCCACCGGCCATGACATAGGCCAATTTGTTCGCGATTTTCTTGTCGTGTTCGGAAATATAATGCCCGGCCTCCATGGAGTGGGTCCCCACCAGGAACATGCCCAAGGCCTGTTTTCCGAGTACTTTTACGTCTTTGCGCCGGATCGGCCTGGTATAGCCAGCCTCGGCCATCAGTTTGGCATGGGCCTTGGCCGTGGCGATTTGCCGGTCCTTGTTGACCACCACGATATCCTTGCCCTTTTGGAGAATTCCCAGGTCAAAGGCCTCATGGGCCGAGGTGGATACCTTGGCCATTCCTATGGTCAGGAAGTACTCCTGAAGCACATTGAGTTCCACATCGTTCTTTTTGAAGCTGTCCGAAGCGCGAAGGGCCATTTCCTTGGAACCACCGCCCCCGGGGATCACCCCGACCCCGACCTCAGGTAGGGCCAGCGTCGCCTGATCCCCGG
>CALDPL010000061.1 GCA_937911965.1 uncultured Allomuricauda sp.
GCATTCTGGGCACGTGCTTCCGCTTCGGCATAGATAAGGTACACTTCGGCCATTCGCAGATGATAGATCATTTCATACCTGTTCTCCGGAGGTAAAAAATTAAAATTGGACTTCAAACTGTCAAAACCGAAAAAGCCCTCCATGATTGTTCCGGATATCCGGCCCCCATCGTGAAGGATGGTCTGCCCCCCGACTTCCGTTGTTCCAGCCTCGGAAGCGATATATTGTGGCGATACGACATAAATGGTACCGATTACATTACCAATGCCCACACCAGCTACAGGATCACCCTTGGTGCCGAATACGATCTCGCTACTATCGAAAAGCTCCGGGGTGGCATGGTTCAAGAATATTTCACCATAGGTATCGGCCAATACAAATTCTCCTGGCGAGGCATCCATGACGTCCCTGGCCAAGGTAGCTGCCTCGGCATAATTGCCCTGGTACAACAACACCTTGGCCTTAAGTCCCATGGCATACGCGCGATTGGTATAACTCTTTGTTCTAATGTCGGGGGCATTAGCTATGGCATAATCCAAATCCTCCAGGATCACCGCATAGGTTTCAGCCACCGTACTTCTGGGGAGCGCCTCCCCGGACCGTGAAGGCTCGGTCCTGATACTGATGCCGAATCTGGAATCCATATCATAAAACTGTCCCCAAAGGCGCAACAGGTAAAAATGGGCTGTCGCACGCAACATCCGAGCCTCCGCTAGGATTTCCTGTCTCCTACCGGGCGTGGGAAACTTATCATCGGTGAGCAGGGTGGCCTTTTCGATCAACCAATTGGCACGATTGATCACATCGTACATTCGAGTATAGGCCCCCAACCCTTGACTGGTATTCACCGCCAATGGATTGTTGTTGACATATCCCTGTACCTCATCGGTGTTGATCAGGAAGGAGTTGACCAATGTCCCGCTCATCAGCGAGGGAATAGTATAGATTTCGGGGATACCGGATCCACCACTTTGTTGGTGGAACCCTGCATAGACCCCGGCCAAGGCCAGCTCAGCCGTGGACTCATCGACAATGGCCTTATTGGCATCCAGGGCATTGAGCGGTTCATAATCATCCAGGTCCTCGGCCAATTGACAGGAGAACAGGCAAGAAAATGCCAGTCCCACAATAAGCATATATACGTATTTGAATGTTTTCATCTTTCGGAATTTAAATGGATTATAAACTTAAGTTGAACCCTATGGTAATGGTTCTTGCCTGTGGATAGGAGGAAAAGTCAAATCCCGGAGTAAGCACAGGGTTCCTGGTGGACACTTCGGGGTCCATACCTGAATAATTCG
>CALDPL010000062.1 GCA_937911965.1 uncultured Allomuricauda sp.
TCTTGTTCTTGCCCATCAGAAACTCTATCCCCTTGGTGGTCTGGTCCACCACGGCCTGTTTACGGGCGATCATTTTGGCCAGGTCCACTTTTACGTCCCCGGCTATATCGATTCCGTGTTCGGCAAAATGCCCGGTGGCATCCTCATAGTGGTGGGAGGAGTCCAACAGGGCCTTGGAAGGGATGCACCCCACATTGAGGCAGGTGCCCCCCAGGGTATCGTACTTCTCTATTATTGCGGTTTTCATTCCCAATTGGGCACATCTAATCGCCGCCACATATCCTCCGGGTCCGGAACCGATGACAGCTACATCATATTGATTCATATTGTATGGTTTGTAAGGGTGACCCCTGCTTAAAATCTACGGTAAAAATACAAATGTTTTTTCGTTGTGCCGCCACGATCGATCCTTTGCCTTCCAGAATTACCTTCCAAGGGAAATGGTGGAAAGAAAGGATAAAAGTGGATGGGGACCTGAAGGGGGTTCAGGTCCCGATATGTACGGTGGGACTGTTCTTTACCTCCTTGATGACAAAGGAACTCTGGGTGTTCCCAATGGTGCCGATCGCAGTCAGTTTGGTGACCATGAACTCCCTATAGGCCTTCATGTCCGCCATATCGATCTTCAATATATAGTCGTAATCCCCCCCGACATGGTAACATTCGCTGACTTCTTCCAATTGAAGCACCTTTCTTTCAAACTCGAGCACATTGTCCTTGGTATGCTGTACCAACCTGACATGGCACAGGACGGTAAAGTCCCTTTTTAGCTTGGCCCGATCAACAAGGGCCACATAGCGGGTGATCACCCCATTGCGCTCCAAACGTCGTATGCGTTCATAGACCGCGGTCTTGGATAGTTGCAATCGATCCGCATAGTGTTTTGTCGTTTGTTTGCAATCCTTTTGAAGCAATTTTATCAATTGCCGATCCACTTGATCCAATTCCATACCGAAAAATTATCTAATATTTCGTTGATTTAAGGTTAAATATAGAATATCCATCCATAATATTGAATATTCATGGAACAATATTCTATATTTTATCTTTACCATTGACATTTATTCCATGTCCATTTAATTTTACAAAAACCTAAATTTCATGGATTACAACCCATCAGATCAAATACAGGACCTGCAGTATTTTGGGGAATTCGGAGGAGTGAACCCTTCCATTTCCGATTCCTCCACCTATACCTTCCTCTCGGCAAAGACCATGTTCGACACCTTTGAGGGGAATACAGAGGGCTGCTATCTCTACAGCAGGCACTCCTCCCCTTCCAACCTCTATTTGGGCGAGGCCATGGCAAAATTGGAGGGTACCGAATCCGCCAATGTGTATTCCAGCGGAATGGGCGCCATAAGTTCGGTCATTCTCCAACTCTGTGGACATGGGGACCATATTGTCTGCAGCAGGACCATATACGGGGGGACCTATGCATTTTTGAAGAATTTCCTTAAAAAATTCAACATCACCACTTCCTTTGTGGACAGCACCGATTTGGGGGCGGTCGAAAACGCCATCGGCACCAAAACAAAAATGATCTATTGTGAATCCATCAGCAATCCTCTTTTGGAGGTGGCCGATTTGGGCGCACTCTCCAAAATCGCCAAAAAACACGGCATCCCCCTGGTGGTCGACAACACCTTCTCCCCCCTGTCCATCGGGGCGGCCCGCTTGGGAGCGGATATCGTGGTGCACAGCCTGACCAAGTTCATGGGCGGGCACGGCACGACCTTCGGGGGTAACCCCCTCGCCGCCGCAGCCGGACTCACCGTGCTGCAGGAGATAGAGGAGCGCGGGCTCATGCAGCACGCCAAAGACGTGGGCGAGAGGCTGATGGCTGGCCTGCGGCGAGCTGGACGAGCCTTCCACCGGTTTTGCGACCTCGCGCTACGCGCTGCTGGAGTGCCGCCCGGCCAGTGGCCGCTTCCGCCAGATCCGGCGCCACCTC